>JAWAPV010000042.1:0-9268 GCA_038894255.1 Bathyarchaeia archaeon | reverse complement strand
CGAGATGGGAGGGTTGAGCAGAGCCTGGTCTCGCTCTGACACCCCCTCCACTACATCTCTTTACCCATCGCCTGGGTAATGGCAAAGATGTTGCTGCCATAATTGCAGAGTACTATGCTAGGCCAAAACAGATTTATGAAAAGGTTATTGCAGGGGAGGATGTTAAACCAGTTGCCGCTTCTAGAAACTCTTGAAGCGTGGTCCTTTAGAATATTCGGAAGGGTAGCACCTTCCTTTTTGAAAAACGTGTTCGAATTCAAGAGCTACCTAGAAAGAGCTAAAATCAAAATTTACCCTGAAACCTACGTCTCCCTAATGTTTTTAACTGCCGCTTTAACAATACCTGCCTCAGTGATATCTTTTGCCATTCTTTATCTCTATGGCTTTCTTCCAATAATTTTCCTTATTCCTCTTCCCTTCTACGTCATGATAGGTTTTCTGCTAATCCCTATGTCGAGAGCCACTGACAGGGCAAGCAACTTGGAAAGGGAAATGCCATTTGCTTCAGCCTACATTAGTGTTATGGCTTCTGGCGGCATCGCACCCTATACAAGCTTCAAAAGGCTTGCAGAAGTCGAGTTAATGCCAGCGATGAGAGGAGAAGCCAGAGAAATCATTAAGGATGTCGAGATTTTCGGGGTTGACCCCCTCTCGGCAATTGAACACGCCGCAAAGAAAAACCCGTTAGACATCTTTAAGGACTTCTTGTCAGGCTACGCTTCAACCGTGATTATCGGCGGAGACATAGGACACTTCTTAGAGAGAAAAGCAGAAGACATCTTCAAAACACGAGCTTTACGCGTTAAAGCCGCAGCAGAAAGACTTGGAATGTTGCTGGAAACCTTCATTATCGTGATGGTCCTGATGTCTCTTTGCTTCTACATACTCTTCAGCGTTGAATCAATCTACAGCGTGGGCATCTCAATGTACTCAGGCATAATCCTATACACCTACCTCTTTACGCCCATGCTTTCGTTGATGTTCATCTACTTAGCCCACAGCATGCAACCTAAAACCCCAGTGGTGGAGATGCGTCCCTACAAGGTCTTCGGAATTTGCAGCGTAATAGCCATAGTAGTCTTCCTATTACTGACCAATTTCATGGGGTATGTGCCACTGCCTTTCTTTAGTTATCTAGCAACAATAGTGGACCTTCCCATAGCTATCGCAATAGCCTTGTTTATAGCAACGGCTCCTGCGGCATTGGTTCACAGTAGATTGTCTCGAAAGAAAGCGAGCATCGAGCTGGGAATCAACAGTTTTCTGAGAGACTTGACTGAGGTTCGAAAAACTGGGTTGTCGCCTGAAAAGTGCATTGAAAGTCTTTCAAACAGGGATTATGGCGAATTCACAAAGGAATTGAGGAAAATCAGCTCAGAAATTTCTTGGGGAGTGCCTATTAAGAAGGTTATCATGGACTTTGTTAAGAGAACGAGAAGCTGGATGACCCAGATAGTCATGTTCTTGCTCGTTGAGACTGTGGACGTCGGAGGAGGCACGATTGCCATGATAGAATCTCTGGCTAGATTTAACAACTTAACACATGAGGTTGAGCGAGAGAAGAAGATGGCGGTGCGCCCCTACATTTTGATGCCCTACTTCGCCGCTATTCTGCTGGTTGCAACCACCACCATGATGATCGGGTTTACCCAAAGCACTTTGAAGGCTCCAACCCAAGCAACCGGCCAAGCATCTCAGTCGAACGATCTAAGTGGCATGATCACAACTTTCGTTACGTCAACAATTTTCCACAGCTACCTTATCGGTTTGGTGGCTGGCAAAATCAGCGAAGAGTCTGTTGCTGCTGGGTTCAAACACGCGTCGCTTTTGGTGATTATTGCGGTTGTAGCAGCAAAGCTGGTTCCAATGTTCATAAGCTTTGGATAAAAATAAAGGGAGGATAAAAATAACGGTTCGAAAAAACCCGCGTAGCTTACGAAAATGTGAGAAGGGCGTTAGCCCCGCGATTTCAACAGTAATCCTCACGAGCGCGGTAGTCGTGATGCTTATTGTGGCCATAGTTTTTGCCAACAACTTCCTTAATGCCCGCATGGCGGAAAACGAGTTTTCTGCTGTTAAGCAGTTTATGCAGACAGTTGGGCTTCAAGTTGACGATGTCGCTTGGATTATTGGGCGCACGCAGACTCTTCGCTACGCCAGCAGGTTTGGAGAAGTTAAGTTTGAAACGTTGGCTTTGAACTACAGCGTCTTCCTAAACGATAACCCCGTTGCAGCCTTCTTTAACACTACAGGCGTTCTATTGTTTAACATGCCAATAGACAAGTATAACATGGGCAATGATTACTATCAACGCGTAGTTCCTCCTTCAAGCGGCTCTTTCTTGCAGAAGGGCACATCCGCACCTGTTTGCCACATTTTCATAGTTGAGAAAGTTCCCATGAACGATGGCAACTTCATTAGAATCGTGGTTGCCCCTTCGATAAGAATGTTGAACACAACCATAACGACCAACGGCACGGTGAGAAACTATTTCAAGTTTTATCTTCCAGTACTAAACCAAACCAGCCACCCTCGTCTTTCTCAGTCTATAACGCTTATTAGCAACTCGGTTTCGGTTAAAACTGAAAGCGGAGTTAACAAAATTAAGATTCGCGTGGATTTTCCGAAAGAAGCTAGTGCTGGACTTGGAAACGACTTCTTCAAGTTTGCCAATATTGATGAAATAGTGAACACCCCAAGTGGTTCAGTTATCGAGTTTTACACAAGCGAGGTGACGGTCTCGCTGGGACGGCATGTCTAGCAGCAGTGGAGGTTATTTGAAGTGGCGCACATAACAATTGAATACATCATTTTAATGCCGATCTTGATAATGCAGATTTTCCTCTTCCCTCTAACGGCAAGCTGGCTTATGAACATCTGGGTCACCTCAAGAAGCCAGCTGGCACTTCAAGACGTAGCCAGCCACCTTGGAAGCACGATACAGCAATTGTACCTTTCGCTTAACCACGCAACTATAGCCGCTGGTAAAGTAAGTTATACGCCTGGGCTTCCCGTTTTAATTGAAAACTCCTACTACACGGCAAACGCGTCAATACGAACTGTCGGGGGTTCGCCATTGAACTCAAGCAACATTCTGGAGATGACTGTAACGCTTGTTTCAACTGGGAACAAGGTTTCAACTACTGTGGTTCTCGGGCCTAACGTGGTCTGGCAAAATTCCGTTTTCATGAGCAACGCCACGAACCCGTGTGTTAGTGGTGAGAAAAACCAAACAGGCACAATATTTCTGCAGTTTGGGAGTTAAAAGAGGCGCTGAATATGGCAGGAGCAACAATAGACCATCTGGTTTCGGTTACCGTTTTTCTAAGCGCGATACTGCTTTTCATAGCGCTTTTTAATCAGACAATTCAAACAGCAATTCTTTATCAAAGACACAAACAGCTTGCAAACAAGTGCACAGACTTGCTTGACAACATACTTTTGAATCCTGGCTATCCGCTTGAGTGGGGAAAAACTAACAAAACGCCAACAAGCTTCGGGCTGCAGGATCCGGAGTTTACCCAGTACCGGCTTAGTCCATTTTCTTTGATGCGGCTGTGTTCTTTAACTGGGACGCCTGTCTATTACCCAAAAACAGGCAATACCTATAGCAACATAACTATTGGCTTCGGCAATTTCCTGTTGATGCCCCACACTAGCGTTATAAACTACTCAACGGCCGCGACGCTTCTGGGAATTAACAACACTTATGGATTCAAGCTGACTGTGGAGCCGTTGATTTCAGTTTCAGTTACAGAAACTCAAGCAGAAGACCCATTAAAAATTCTCGTCACTGTTTCTGGAGCAGGTTTCCCACTTGTTTCTGCCAACATAAGCTACTGCTTCCTCAAAATTGATCTTTCTAGTGGAGGAGCATACCCGTCATACGGCGTATCCTATGGCACTGCCGTCACGGGCAATGAAGGAAAAGCCTTACTGAATTTTCCCGAGATTACCTCTCCTGACACTTCATATGCCATTATTGTTTACGCTCAGCTTGGCGGATTAACAGGCGTAGGTTTTCGCCAACGTGTCTCTTCTACGCAGCAATATGCGTTACCTTTCGTTGAGAACATAGAAGAAGGGAAGGTAATAATTGCTCACAGCTATGACGTGCACTATTTTGGGCCTCCAGTGGCTGAAATTTCTTACAACGCAACCTTCGTTATTCTAACTGAGGATTTTACGTTGCGTGAAATGCCTTTGGGCGAAGGCAAAATTGGCAAAGTTAACTATGGCGAGGGGCAGCCTTACAAAACTGTTACGATCCCGACGCACAACCCTGGAATTTTGATAATAACTTATCGCAAGAGCGCTGTTGAGGGCGGCGTGATTCTCGTGCCGTGGGGAATTAGCACGCTGGCTTTTCCAATAGTCTTCGGTGATGAACCAAAAGGGGCTGAATGGGTAACCACGGACATACGTCAAGTTGTAGTTAATGGCATCGCTTACCAAGCGAAGCTTGCTCTGTGGAGTATGGAGGGCTATCAGGTGGTAAAATAGGATGATGCGAACCGTTGAAGTATTGCTAGTAATCATAATAATCACGTCAGCCTTCTTGATTGCTAACTTGTTCGCTGTTTTGCCTTCGCCGCACCAAGTTTCGCCTATCAATCTCCGCCGGCTGGCTTTGACGGTGCTGCAGACTCTGGATGTTGATTACGACTTAAGCGCTACGGTGTTCAAGCCGACTAACGATTCTTCATGGAGCAGCCTTCAGATTGCTCTCGCTGCTTGCTTGCCCCCCAACATCGTTTACAACTTGACCGTTTACGAAATAATGACCAACGAAACCCAGCTTTACAAACCAATAAAATCAATTTCAAACGCTGAAAACCTCGGCATAAGCTCAGACGCCTCCTCATACCTTGTAGCCTCTTCAAACGTGACCTTCAGCTTTGTGCCGGAAAAGATCGGCGAGCACGGAGGCGGAGGAACGCTTTACCTGCTAAATTGTAGCGACGCTAACGGGTGGTGGATCACAGGGTATACGGCGCAAAAGCTTGCTGACGACCTTTACAGGCTACTTTCTCCATACTTCCAAAAAACAGTGATGATACAAAACACGATGCAGCTAGGCCAAATCCTTAACGGAACCGCTTTGCAGGGTGAAACTCTCCAAAACGCTGTGATAATAAACACTTTCGGAGAAACCGTGCCCATACCCGACGGGTACTATTCAAGTAACGGCGTCGGGTATGACACTTCAAGCGGCTCATACGCGCGATACTGCTATGTGCTGGGGCAGAGAGTGCGCGCTTATAATTGGACTTGGGCAAGCATCGTCGGATATCCGCTTTATTACGTTTCAAACACGCTGAAATTCACAGGGTCCGGTGACCACAACGGGTGGGGAATTTACGGCATGAAGAGTGTTGGTGCGGCCGGCCTCAACGCTTTCCTCAGAGGCCTTGACAATCAACCATACTATTATGATTCTACGTGGCTGACTGGAAGCCCAAACGTCGTCACCATGTCTTCCTCCGCCTTGTATTACAGCAATTACTACGGCATTTACCCAGCTCCCTACCAAACATCATCAAGAGCCCTGCCAACATCAATAACAAGCACCTATCACTTGAGCGTAACAACCTACATCTTTGACCCTGTAGGCAACTGGCTTGCAGGAGCAGTATACCGGCACGTAACTTCTGGCGGTCTCATCGCGTTGGGACTAGCGAGAACCCCTGACGTTAGGCTAACTGCTTTGGGTCTTCTTTCCGACTACAAGCCTAGGCTTTATCGTTCTGAGTACACTGCAAGCGGTACTTCGAGACTTGTTATTCTTCAGCTGGGCCGCGTTGGAGGTGTTTAAAAGTGAACAATAAGGGCCAGTTTACCATTATCGCGGCTTTGCTGGTTGCCGTGGTGCTCATAGCCACGGTCATAATAACCTATTCAGCCATAAGAAGTAGTGTGGTCTTTGATCAGCCACCAATTCAGAGTGCCATTGACGAGACAAATTTTGCAATAAAACAGATTTTAGGTTTTACAGTAGGCTATTATGGCTCTGTTCTGCAGGTTACAGCAAACGCGTCCTATGCGCGAATGCTTGCGCTAGATTATCTCCAGTCTGGGCTGGTTAGCGTTGCTAACATGCACCCCGAATGGGGCGCCTCGTTCCACGTGGGCAGTTCGGACCTTAGCACGTACTGGTACACAAACTCGAGCTATAGCATGGGAAACTTGACAGTAGCGTACAACTTGACAGGGCTTGGAATTTCAGGCGTCACCTACCAAACCTCGTGCAAACTTGGAATTCAAGTACTGCAGACCGTAAACAACCAGTCTATGCTAGTGGTTACGAAAGATGACAACGAATCTCTCGTGAATCTTGGCAAACAAAACTTCAGGTTTCTGCGCTATAAATATGATAACTCTTCTTGGGAACGTGTCAACCCAACAAGCGAGCCAACATCCTACGCGAACGGCACCTATCAGATAGAAATCCCATCAGGCGTAGACCCTTACTCTTACCTTGTTGAAGTTGAAGACCCAAGAGGAATAGTCGTGATCGCTTCTTCATTTAGCCACTACGCAATATCAATAAACTGGAACCAGATCCCCGCCAGCTACTACGCAGTTTCTGGAAGCGATTCCAGAATACTTGGAGCTCCAGACAATGTTTTCTTAACTGTTGGAAAAGATGGCACGTGTGAGGTTACCGACTATCAAAGTGGAAACAACCCTATAGGGCAAGTCTACTTTAACATCACCTACTATGGCAACGTTTCTGGAACGCTAGAGTGGTATTACCGTCTTGACGGAGGAAGCTGGGTCAAAATTGAAGACCTACCTAAAGGGGGAACTGCAGGCGCGCCGTTGACGAGGGCTTTTAATGCGACAAGCTTGAGGCCTTCATGGACTTGGGCTAATCTCAACACGACCGATCTTCAGTTCAAAAACAATGATGAGGGGTCGCCTGAAAACGCCTTTGTTGACGCCATTTACGTTACTGTTCAGCCGAAAACACTGGGCAACTTCTCTTCTCTTCAAGAATCAACAGTAGTGATTGAGTTGTTGCAAAATGGGACTATGCGGTGGCTAGGGCAGAACTTACAGATGGCAACTCAAACTTTACCTATTCCGCCTGTGCCCGTGAAGGCTTTGCACGTGAATCAGACAATAAATGGCGTGAATCAAGAGGTGCCTTTTCAAATAGAAGACTGGAACCATGAGTATCAGGTGCCTGCGGGTTTGACAAGCAACGGGACGGTTTTCAGCAATAGGCAAATGATTGTTTTCCTCGTGAACCACAACACCACAAAGGTAACGATATGGTGGAGCGGGCTTGACGTAACAAACCAAACTTCTTACGCGTTCGAAAACAAGTACTTCACCAAGGATGACGTGGTAAACGGAATTTTGACTAACGAAAAAATCGCCTTAGTGTTCGCCACAACACACTATCTTTACGTGGATGGATTCAACTGGACAAGCCATTCATGGACAGAAACAGGCTCTTCGCCGTACTTAAACGACGACACGTCCAACTACATAAGCCACAACGTAAACAACGGAGAAGAAGGCTGGTTCTCTTTTGCGGATCTTACTGGTGCGCAAGCACTTGCCTTTGGCGCCATGCAATCAATAAATGTGGAATTTGAGTGCAGCCGAAGCGGCACCGACGACTACTTTGACTTCCGGCTATATGACGGAACTAATATTTATGGTCCTTACAGCATCACGCCCCCTGGTAGCTATGACTGGCGATCTTACAGCGTTACAAGCATAATCAAAACACCAACCCAAGTCAACAACTTGAAAATTATGGTAAGATACAGGCAAAGTGGCGGTTCAGCCTCAACCGTGAACATTCGGAGATGCAGGTTAAACATCAACTTGGGCGGCTGGCTTACCTCCGTTAACGGCAACGTGTCTGCAAAGGCGGATTTCATGATAGTAAACGATAAAGCTCCAACTTATGGCTCAAACCTTGCATACAGCATTCACCACGGCATTGTAAGAGACGTAATTCACCAAGAAGCAGAATGGTCTGGCGGAATCCCCAACTGTCCCAACGTATACTCTCAGATAGTCATAAGCCTTCCCGCCAACGCAACCTACTACACCTACCGACTACGCCTTATGTTTGTCTCCTCCCAACAATCCCGAACAATATCCAGCCTTAACCTAATCAAACTCTCCATCCCATACACCCAAGCCCAAACCGAAAACGGAACCTCGGCAGGCTACCCCATCGTTTCAAACGAAACAGCATCATTCTACAACTACTCAAGCTCAGCATGGCAACATCACTGGAGCCAAATATTTAATGGAACAAAAGGAGCCGGAATAATGTTCACAGACGAAGCAAACCAGAAACTCTACGTTTTTGACCAAATAGCAGGAAGCAAAACGGGAGCTTTAGACGTAAACTCTACAGCAGGAACCATTCAGCTTTCTCCAGTTAAGCTGGTTCAGGCAAGTTTCACCTATGCGCTTGATGTAACGTGGAACGGCGCAATCGCAACTTTCGACGGAACCACACCCATATACGAAGAAAGCGGTGGCACCCAAACCGGGCTGTGGATGCTTGTGGAGTATCCGCCTTGGGTGAGCGTAAGCACCGAAAGCTAGGCGGCTTTACTGTGAATGTGGATTTGAAGTTCATACAAGTTAAATAAGAAATCGGAAAATTCCTAAACACAAAGGTGAAAGATTTGACCATAAGACTCGCAAGATGCAAAAAAGCCATTTCACCAATACTTGCCACTCTCCTGTTAATAGTTATTGCAGTGGCAGCTATCGTCGTAACTTACGCTTGGATAATGACCTACATGAGCAGCGCAGGACAGCAGGCGGGAATCAGACTGTACAAGGCGGACATAAGCTTCTTCGAAGAAAGCGGAGTAAGAAAGATAAACATAGACATAGGAAACTCGGGCACAACTGATGCGCAGTGGACAGTAGTTTACATAGGCACCTCTGAGTCAGCCATGCAAAACCAGACGACAACACCGCCGTTGCCTCTGACAATAGTTGGAGGCGGAACCCCAGTGCGAGTTACCGTAACCTACAACTGGACCCTCGGAACAGTCTACTACTTCAAAATAATCGCTTCAGGACAAACCCTCGGGCCGATAATAGAGCAAGCGCCCAGCTCATTGCCTTAGAAACGAAGCAGTGCTTTCTCTTTCCAAACCATTTTCTTAGAAACAGTCTTAAACATTATATATCCAGCGTAAGCACATGGTTGTTTTAAACGGTGTTTGATGTGCAGACTGCCTTTGCCCTAGCGAGAACAATAACCGCCTTGATTTTCATG
>JAWAPV010000041.1:0-9312 GCA_038894255.1 Bathyarchaeia archaeon | reverse complement strand
CGATTTCTCTGTTTGTTGGGCTTTGCGGGGTTGTTTGCCTAGTTTCGATTGGCCGCCAATCTTCCATCCCTTCCAAAGAGTCTGAAAACGCTTTAAGCAGGTCTTTATAGCCTCCTCCATATTCTTGGCCACCGTCACGCGCATATTTCTCAGTTATCATCAGCATGTACACTGGAGCAGTAATTACAAGCAGCCCTAAAGCCACTGCAACTAGAGTATAGACAATTGCTTTCACGTCGCACGCTTCCTAAGCAGAGAGTAGTTTTGGCTGCTTTTAATTCTACATTTTAGAACAGCATGTTCTCGCGTCATGCGGGTCTAGCTCTCCAAAGCCTAACCGTCTCAAACCAGAAAAAGATAAGCGCAGTTACCCCGAAAAGGATCGCGTAAAAACTCGGATACACCTGTCCAGCCAAACAAAACACAAGATACGTTCCAACCATAGTTGTAAAGAGAACAGAGTAAAACAAGTAGCGGGGTATAACGAAGCGGCCCATGTGCATAAAAAACTTCAAAATCCCAACTTTAACCTCTTCTTCCAACACGTACTCTCCTGTGGGCTTCTTCTGAACAAGCCCAAGCTCCGACAGCTTCTCAAGGTGGTGAACGGCAACGCTTGGGCTTGAAAGCCGCAAGGCCCTCTGCACCTCCCGAACCCCTGCGGAACGGCTTGCTTGCCGAACAAGATACCAGTAAACGAGTAAGGTTTTCCCTTTAAGTTGCGACTCAAGCAGCGCAGAGTCAAATTCGCGAGGTGCCATTGTCAGAACTCTCCTCTGTGTGTTTCTGGTTTGGCTTACTTTAAAAGATTGACTATGCACCGTGAAAGGGTGATGTATATATTTCGGTTTGTGCAAGCTAAATTTTTAGCATCTTATGAGGTAATCAACTTGTCAGAAGAGCCAAAACCAAGCCAGCAACCTGAAGAAGAAAAGAAGAAACTTGCAGAGCTAGCTCAAGCGCTCGAAGAGGAAAAAAGGCGTTCAGAAGACTATCTAAACCGCTTGAAGTATGCCCAAGCAGACCTTGAAAACCTCAAAAAGAGGGCAGCGCGTGAACTTGAAGAAGCCAAAAAGTACTGCAACGAAAACCTTGTGGTTAGCCTTCTCGAGGTTGTTGACGAGCTTGAGATGGCTCTGAAATCCCAATGCACTTCCGAAACGGCGGAAGCTTTAGCCAAAGGCGTTGAGATGACACTTAAGAAGCTTAAGAAGATACTGGAGAAAGAACAAGTCTATCCAATAGAATGCATAGGTAAGCCTTTCGACCCCGCGAAGCATGAAGCCGTTGCCAGAGTAGAAGACGAAAACTCTGAAGGGTGCAAGGTGATTGAGGAAGTGAGAAAAGGATATATAATGAAGGGTAAGGTTATCAGACCAAGCATAGTGAAAGTTTCAGTAAATCCTTTATCAGAACCAAAAAAGGAGGTAGATCCAAATGAGCAGCGTTAAACCAGGCGAGAAAGTTCTCGGAATCGATTTAGGCACGACAAACTCGGCTGCCGCCGTCTTTGAGGGCGGCCGCTCGATAGTGGTGCCAAGCGCTGAAGGCCCAACCATGGCTGGGAAAATGTTTCCTTCAGTGGTCGCCTTTACCAAGGATGGACAGCTGCTGGTTGGAGAACCTGCCAAGAGACAAGCAACAGCCAACCCTGAGGGCACAATTTTCGAGATAAAACGGAAGATGGGCACAGACTATAAGGTGAAAGTTTACGGTAAAGAATACACTCCGCAGCAGATTTCGGCTTTTATACTGCAGAAAATAAAGAAGGATGCGGAAACCTACCTTGGCGTTCCAGTGAAGAAAGCGGTGATAACTGTTCCTGCGCACTTTAACGACAACCAGCGGCAAGCCACCAAAGACGCAGGCGAAATAGCTGGCTTTGAAGTGATGCGAATAATAAACGAGCCTACCGCCGCGTGCCTCGCTTACGGCATCGACAAACTTGAGAAGGAAATGAAAATTTTGGTCTTCAGCTTTGGCGGCGGAACCCACGACGTGACGGTGATGGACTTCGGAAAAAGCGTTTTCCAAGTGCTTTCAACCAGCGGAGACACGCAGATTGGCGGCGCAGACTTGGACAAGGCAGTAATGGACTACGTTGTCGAGGAGTTCAAACGGCAAACAGGCATCGACCTGACGAGCGACAAGGCAGCCATGTCAAGGCTAAAGGAAGCCGCCGAAAAAGCGAAAATCGAACTCTCAACCTTGCTGACAACCGACATTGACTTGCCCTTCATATACTCTGACGCTTCAGGCCCGAAGCACTTGCACCTTACACTAACCCGAACGAAGCTGGAAAACCTTGTCCAGCCTATTGTTCAGAAAACCGAAAAGACCATCATAAAGGCGCTTGAAGACGCAAAGCTGACGCCCAAAGACATCGACAAAATAATTCTCATAGGCGGCACAACGAGGATGCCTCTGGTTCAAAGGTTCGTCGAGCAAATAATGGGTAAACCCGTGGAAAGAGGCGTTGACCCCATGGAATGCGTCGCCGTAGGCGCAGCCATACAAGCCGCAGTCATAACAGGCGAAGTCAAAGACCTCCTGCTCTTGGACGTTACTCCGCTGTCGCTTGGCGTGGAGACTTTGGGAAAAATTTTCACAAAAATTATAGAGAGAAACACGACAATACCCACCAGAAGAAGCCAAATTTTCACAACGGCCGCAGACTTTCAGACAGCCGTAACCATTCACGTCTTGCAAGGCGAACGCGCAATGGCCACCGACAACGTTTCCCTCGGCATGTTTAACCTCGAAGGGATTCCCCCAGCACCCCGAGGCGTGCCTCAAATAGAAGTAACCTTCGACATAGACGCGAACGGAATATTGAACGTGACGGCTAAGGATCTTGGAACGGGCAAGGAAGCAAAAATCACCATAACGGCTTCAACTAAACTTTCCAAGGAAGAAAAAGAGCGCATGATAAAAGAGGCGGAACAGTTTGCCGAGCAGGACAGGAGGAAACGCGAGGAAGCAGAGCTGAGGAACAACGCGGACAGCCTTATCTACACGGCTGAGAAAACCAAAAAAGACCTAGAAGCCAAGCTCACGCAAGACCAGAAAGACAGGTTGGACTCTGCGGTTTCAGCGTTAAAAGACGCCTTGGCAAGCAATGAGATTGAGAAGATAAAGGCGAAGTCAGATGAGTTGACAAAGATTCTCCAAGAAATTGGCACTGCGGTTTACCAGCAGGCAGCCGCGGAATATGCAAAACAGAAAGGCCAAGCTTCAGAGCAGCCTCAAACGGGCGGCGGAGATAAGGTGGTTGACTCAGAAGACTACAAGGTGAAGTAGACCGAATATTTCCTGATGGTAAAAGGGCATGGCAAGCAAAAGAGACTACTACGAGGTACTCGGAGTTTCCAGAAACGCTTCCAAAGAGGAGATTAAGGATGCCTACAGAAGACTGGCGCTGCAGTATCACCCAGACCGAAACAAGTCGCCCGACGCTGAAGAAAAGTTCAAAGAGATTTCAGAGGCTTACGCGGTGCTTTCAGACGACGAAAAAAGGAGAGCTTACGACATGTTCGGCCACGCGGGCTTCGACCAGCGCTACACAACCGAAGACATTTTCAGAGGCGCAGACTTCGAATCAATATTCAGAGACATAGGCTTCGGCTTCGGAGACATTTTCCGCTTTTTCTTCGGCGACCGCGGCTTCAGCGAACAAGACTTCGAACAAAGAGTGGTGCGTGGACGCGACTTAGGCTACGACCTTGAAATCACCTTAGAAGAGGCCGCAAAAGGCACAGAACGCGAAATCGAGGTCCCGCGCACGGAAAAATGTGATGTGTGCCACGGCACAGGCGCAAGCCCAGGCACCTACCCAAAGACTTGCCAAAAGTGCCAAGGCTCTGGAAGAATTCAGAATGTAAGACGAAGCGGATTCGCCACTTTCGTACAGGTCACGCCATGCACGGTTTGCCACGGAAAAGGACAAGTTATCGAAAACCCATGCAGGAACTGCCGAGGAAGCGGCCTAGTCAAGAGAAGACGCAAAATCTTGGTTAAAATCCCAGCAGGCATCGATGAAGGCTACAGACTTAGACTTCACGGGGAAGGAGAAACCCCCCCAGACGGCGGCCCACCAGGCGACTTGTACGTTTTAATTCACATGGCCCCACACAAGCACTTTCGAAGAGACGGAAACAACCTCCTCTACGATTTGACAATAGGTTTTCCGCAAGCCGCTTTAGGAGCTGAAGTTTCAGTGCCCACACTTGATGGAAACACTACTGTGAAAATTCGGCCTGGAACCGAACCAGGCGAAGTTATTAGGTTGAAAGAGAAGGGGTTCCCGAAACTGAGAGGCCACGGCAGAGGTGACCTTCTTGTGCGCGTGAACGTGGATGTGCCTAAAAAGCTGACTGAGAGGCAGAAGGCTCTGCTTGAGGAGTTGGCTAGAGAGTTCGACCAGAACGTTAGGCCAAGAGACCGAGGAATGTTTAAGCTTTAACTTTCAGCAACGTTTCTTTTTCTTTTAGCGATCATGTAAAGGAAGACAAAAAGCAGAACCGCACCTGCAGCCGCGGCTGTCCACTTTATTATCTGGGTCATGTCGAATGGTTCTTGTTTGACGTTTATGGTGAAAGTTGCAAAATTGCTTATGTTTTCGTTGTCTGTGACTATCAGCTTGACCAAGTAGGTTCCTTCAGTAGCGTACGTGTGAGACACAACAGCGCCTGTGCTGTTCGTGCCGTCGCCGAAATCCCATTGGAACAAGACAATTTCTCCGTCATCAACTGATTGGCTTGCATTGAAAATGATGGGCTTGCCGGCGTAGATCGGCTCGCTTAACGGCTCAAAGATTATTGTGGGGAGGGTTCCGAAAAACTCTGTTCCTGTTATCCTCAAGTTGCTTGCGCCTGCTGGCAACGCGGTGTAGAGGAACACGCGGTTGGTAACGTTTGCAAGGGAGTGTGCCACGGAAACATTGTTTAGATGGACTGCGTATGGGCCTTTCAGCATTTCCTGCGGCAGAATCAAGTTGATAAATCCCGCAGTGCCTTCAGAAACTGTTATGTTAGCTACAACCTCGTTGCTTAGATAATTAAACTCTAAGGCTGTTATTGAGCTGTTGGTGAAAGCTTCTATGTTGAAGGTTCGGTTTCCAAACGTTTGAGGAAAAACCAGAAGAGGCTGATCAAGAAAAGGCAAAGTGCAGTTCGGCATATCCGCGTAGTCGGAAAAACCGAAATCCTCGTAAAGCCCCTTCGTTCCGTTGTAGTCTGCGCCCACAACCTCTATCTCTTCGACGTAAGCCACCCACTTATAGCCCCACTTGCACGGAGCAACAATGCGGAACCCACCTTGGATGCCGTCAACTGTGGCAACCTGCGAAAGCAGAGTTCCATTAGCTTTCACGGCCAAAAGCGTAGTCGGCTTCAATGCTTCAGTTATGTTCAAGTTTGAAACGAAGCCGTCGCTGGCCCGGAAAATCACCCGGGTGGCCTCGGGCCTAACTTCGGCCAGCGTCAGCAAGTGGAAAAGCGGTACACCCGTCCAGTTAAACGTGACAACGGGCCTGCCCATAACGCACACCAAGGTTGCCACCTCGGTAACCATGGGCATAGACAAAAGTTCAGTCTCAGTCATGTTTAGAGGGCTGTTTACAAGTCCGAAAACTCTAATTTTCGCCGGCTGGGCATAGGCACGTTCTGGGAAAAAGAGAAGCGTGCATACGCTAAGCAACACAAGCGCGATTATTGAAGTTTTAAGCGGCTTCCGCATTCTGCATCATTCCTACTGTGGAAACAGTTTTTCGAACAGGATGATTATGGCTATGGTGAAGATGCCTAAGGCTACTATGAAAGAGTTGAGCAGCTTTCCGTCTTTGACGCCCCACCGCATCAAAGCAAATTTTAGCCCAATCAGAACATGGATGAGCATCAGCAGTAAGACTGGAAAAGCCAAGAGCGTGTGGTAGTAAAGGGAAAGGGTTCTATTTAGAAGCCCGCCGGTCAGCCTGCTTACCAAAATAGGGTTTGTTATGCCGTAGCCGCAAAGCGTGAAAAACGCGAAAAGGGCAAGCGTGACCCATATTAGAGTGCGATTTATTTTCGCCAAATAATAATTGACTTTCCCCATTCTATCCATCTACAAGGGACGATAAACGTTGCTTTGCAATAAACCTTTCTTGAAAAACGCCGCCGCCAGCAGTATGCAATGGTTTTGCAGTTTCTGCGGATGTAGCGTTTTTTGACATATTCGGAGAAGTGAAAGAACCGCTTTATCAGAAAACCATCTTCTTTTTTGCTGGGGTAGGCGGACCATGAATATCCGTAGCACTGCTAAACCGCAGAGGGCAAATCTGCTTGCACTTGGCGACGCTGAGAAAGTAAAAATGCTTCGTCAAATAGCGAGAAGGCTTCGACAACTTTCTTATGAGAAACGGCTGTTGCATTCTTGGCTAGCCCTTGACCGCCTAACAATCAACGGAATAACGGTTTTCGACGAAACCCAAGCGAATTCAAAGCGGGATTCTCCTTCAATAAAGAAAAAGGGCGTCTACAAAGAAAAAAGGCTTAAGCGTTAGCGTGTGCCGCTCTCTGTTGCAGCAAAGAGTCTCTCTCCAAGGCGCACGCGACGCCGAACCCTTTGTGGTTCTCTCTGTTTTTCTACACAGAAATTGGGTACATGAGTTTTTCAGTTTTCGTGCCATGCAATTTTGATTTTTATTTGTAAATTGCTAAATTTCGCCACTTTTTATATTGGTTTTTGCCGCGTGCTTCTATTGATGGTTTGCCATGAAAGAAATTATTAAACAAATTAAAAGCTTAAATTGCGGCGACCTCGTCAGGGTAGACTGGTTTGATGCAAGCATAGGCAGAAGCCTAAGCGGCTGCTTAGGCGAGATTGACGTCCCAGTTTACAGCTGGGGAGTCTTTTTAGGCGTTCTTGGCGAGAAGAACAAGCACATCATATTGGCACAGAACAGTTTTCGCTATACTGATAGCGTTTACGACATTGACTACACTGCTGTGCCGATTGCGTGGGCCAATAACGTGGCAGTAATCGCCGAAAACCATGTCAAGCCCGAAGAGGCTCAGAGTCTCCTAAAAAGTTTTCTTGCAAACCCCGAACGCTCCAGCAAGCGGAAAATTAAACAGCAGAAGGTGAGAAACACGCATGCTTGATTGGGTAAAAAAAGCGTTAACAAAAGCGAAGGCACAGCGAGACCGCCTGCTTCTCATCGAACCAGACCCGAGACTTGTTCTCGGCGTAAAATTCGCCATAGTTGCAACCGTCAGCCTAACTACGCTGGAAATCATCCACGTTCTCGTCCTCAAAACATGGAACAGCGAAATCTTCTCAGCCATCACCGCCCTCGCAGGCACAATCACAGGCATATTCATCGCCCAGAAAACGTGACCAAGCAATGACCCAGAACAATGTTGAACCTATATATAAGGGGCCTAAAACCTCGCAAAAGACTAAAAGAGGAGTAAAAGAGCTTATCGAAACCGAATGGAAAATCATCGAAGAGCTTCAAAAGCTCGCCAAAAAATCGTCTTACGAGAAGACAAAAGGCTTCTACTACCAAACCCTTGCAAGCCACGTTAAAACGTTAAGCGTACTCCTTAAGCTTCACGCGCAACCCGAGCAGACAGCTGACCTTGCACAGCTTCTCAGCCAAATCACAACCCAAGCAGACACTCTTGCAAAGAGGCTTAAGAAAATATGAACCCAAAAGCACTAGCACAGCTAGCCCAAAACCCCATACTTTTCGCAAAGCTCCTACTAAACTTCGAGCCATTCAGCTACCAGCAACAAATGCTCGCAGACCAGTCTAAACGCATCCTAGCATGCATGGGCAGACAAACGGGCAAAACCACGACGATAGCCGCAAAAGCCATACACTACGCGTTTACACACCCAAAAACCACCACTCTCATCGTAAGCCCAACACTCAGACAAAGCATGATAATGTTCGACAAAATCCTCAGCTTCATCACAAACCCAATACTATCAAAAAGCATAACAAGAAAAACCCGCACGCAAATCCAGCTTTCCAACAAAAGCCAAATCATAGCGCTACCATGCAGCGAGCACATGCTCAGAGGATACACCGCCCACCTCGTCATCTGCGACGAAGCCGCATTTATGCCCGAAAACACCATAACTGAAATCATCTTCCCCATGCTCAGCACCACCAGCGGAACTGCCATCCTCCTCAGCACGCCATGGGGAAAAAACCACTTTTTCTACAAAGCCTTCACTAACCCGCAATACAGAACATACACGATAAAATCAGAACAAAACCCCCTAATCACAAAAGAATTCCTCGAAGAAATGCGCCAAACCATGACAGCAGAAGCGTATAAACGCGAATACGAAGCCCAGTTCACAGAAGACCCAAACACCTATTTCCCGCAAGACCTCATAAGAAAGGCAGTTGAACTCGCACAAAAAAGCAGCATCGAACTTTTAACCACCTTAGAACAGAATCCTCCACCAGCAGACTACTATGCGGGGCTCGACTTTGGGAAGCATCAATCCCACAGCGCGCTAGCCATAGTGAAAGCAGACAATGAAACTGTCAGCCTAACCTACCTCTACGAGTTTCCACTACAAACACCCTACACTCAAGTCATCGGGCACCTTGCAAACGCAAACAAAACCTTCAATCTGAAAAACATCCTTGTCGACCAAACAGGCATCGGTGAACCCATCCTTGAAGAAATCCAGAATCAAGGCATAGTCAAAGCTCAAGGCACCAAATTCACAATCCAAACCAAAACCGACATGCTCACACACCTCAAACTCCTTATGGAGCAAAACCGCCTAGCCATCCCCTACCATCGAAAACTTTGCCAGCAACTCAACGAACAACAAGCCGTCCACACAAAAACGGGACAACTGCAATTTACACATCCACCAAGCACCCATGACGACCTCTTATGGGCGCTTGCTTTGGCAGTAACCGCGGCCAAAACCCAGCCACAACCAAAGCTCTGGGTAACCCCGAAAATGGCGCGCGGAAAGACGAAGCTAAAGAAGCTACGCCAAAAACTCTTAAAACACCTCATTAGAGGCGAAACCCATTGACAAAAAGGCGCCTCGAACGCTTTGAAATCTTGAAAATAGCCAGACGCTACGACCAGAAAAACAACCTCTTCATATTCAACATAGCCTACAAAACCGCCACACAAAAAGCCAGCGAACGAACTACCGCAGTTGCCGAAAGCTTCGGACTAGGCTTCGACAAGAACCAGAAATTCACAATCTATGATAACATGCAGCTTAAAATAAGCCCCTCTGATATAGCTTACATAACTGGCGAAAGCGGAAGCGGAAAACCCATAC
>JAWAPV010000040.1:0-9569 GCA_038894255.1 Bathyarchaeia archaeon | reverse complement strand
AAAACAGACAACAAAGCAGGCGACATAGACCAAAAACAAACCCACCGGAAAAACGTCGTCGAAGAAGTAACACGAATAGGGGAACAAAGCCAAAAATGACCAAAAAATAAGAAAGAATACCGCTGTGAAACATGCGGTCGCGAAATAAGCAAAGAAGAATACGAAACCTATGGTGGCTTATGCGAAGAATGCCACGAAATAGAAATAGACGAACTTGACTATGAAGACGAATACGGCTAATCTACGGGATACACATGACTAAAACAGAAAACAACACAAAAACAAAAAAGAAAAAGCACTGCGAAAACTGCGGCACAGAACTCGACGAAGACGAAATCTACGAACTCGACGGAATGACCCTCTGCTGGGACTGCTACAACGAAGAAGAAGACCTACGCGCAATAGAAGAAGAATGGATAGAATAACAACATAAGAAACACTCAAACGCTAAT
The DNA here is from genome assembly GCA_038894255.1 of Bathyarchaeia archaeon. Classification (GTDB taxonomy): domain Archaea; phylum Thermoproteota; class Bathyarchaeia; order Bathyarchaeales; family Bathycorpusculaceae; genus JAWAPV01. Next base: position 9,117 of record JAWAPV010000040.1, on the reverse strand, counting down.
TATGTGTCTGCTGACGTATAATTAGAGGATTTCTTCATAAAGCTTAAATAACCAGTTTAACACGTTTATTCATGAGCACCTTAAGACCAAAGGGTGTCTCTTGTACGCGTTTGATGCGTTTTAGCTTTAGTTTTAATATTTAATAGTCTGAATCAAACTATTCATGTCTGCGATCTTCGGTAGTTTATAACCAAAATCGCTCAGTTTCTTGATCTTTTCCAGATCCTCTTTCGTAATTGGGATGATAATGTCAGTTTCCGGCTTCCAAAGAAGCGGATCTTCAGCGAAAGAAAACGACTTCACCCCTCCCTTTTTAAGAGAAGCCTGCGCTACTATTGCATTGTACGCGGGAGACCATTCAAAACTGCTTCTAATATCGTCTTTTCTTCTTGCTTCCTTCACATCCCACGAGTAGAATAAAATGGGATGCTTTATGAAAGGTTTTGTGTCAGCTTGAAGAGGAAGATCCGGTGCAGTGGCTTTTATAAGAAATCCACGTGAGCCCATATTATGGAACCACGTTTTTCTTTTGCCCTCCAAAGATGTGCATTTCTCAAGTAGTGGTTGAAGTAAAGAACGCCCCTCGACAGTTCCATGGTGATATATACGAATAAGTTTCAAAATAATATCAGCAGTTGAAATTATTGGGTTGCACTCATCACCACCAAAGTAGAATTCAACTGTTACATCCTTTTTTGCAACATCGACCAGATTTCTCCAAGCTGGCGTAGTTGCTGTTTGAAAATAATCAATCTCGAGACAAACAGGTGATTCCATCTTTGCATATTTAAGGACATACCACCATGAACAAACATGAGGAAAAGCACCTTGAGTTTTCTTCACAAAGGCTGGTGGAGAGAGCTTCTGTCCCTCAGCTTGACCATAAATAGAGATATACTCCAGGGAGTAATATGCGCAGTATACGTCAATATGAGCAATATCATCTTCCAATCTGTCAATCATATCTATCATTATGCTTGGAGCCTTTTCCATTGCCTGCGCCACAAGATGAGCCCCTTTATAGATTCTTTTTCTTCTTTCAATGTTAAACTTTTTCAAAGCCTCAGAAATTGCATCCTCATAAGAAGACTCGAATCGATCTTTGTCGTGTGTTGTAACTGAAACTCCAAGATTCGCAACAAACTCACCCTTTCCACTTCCATTTGGCAGAATAGTGGTTTTCTTTATTGGGGCACTGTCGAAACCTACAGATATCATCAAGGGTCATCTGAGAATTTACGCCACTGGAACTTATAGAGTTTTTTAAGGGTCCCAATATTATTTACCAAATGTGTGCGCAAATCAAGGATCGGAGATAAATTATCATGTTTGAATCGAGAAGAAAAGCAAATGCAATGCGAAGAAATGCTCAAATTATCGCTATGACCTTTGCTATCACAGCGTTGCTATTGTTCTTTGTTGCCATGACGACGACTTTTCTTCTCTTCTATTATGTCGCGCTTATGCTATTCGTGATTGCAGTTTTGGCCTTCCTTAGCGGAGGAGGAACATGGAGTGTAGGAGCAGAAGGAGAGGAAACAGTGGCAAAACACCTGAGCCTCCTTGGTGATCCTTACCAAGTCATTCACGATGTCGTCTTACCTAATATGAGAGGGAACATAGACCACATTGTATTAGGACCTAATGGAGTTTTTGTGATAGAGACAAAGAACAACAACGGATTCATCACGTGTAACGGCGATTCATGGCTACAGCGCAAGGTTGGCCAACAGGGTACGCCATACTTTGGCAAGATTGGTTGCCCAAGCAAACAGGCCAAGAGATATGCGTCTTCCTTAGGGACTTTATCCGAGACAAGCTTGCTATGAACGTTTACGTGACTTGTGCCGTCGTTTTCACCAACCAAGAAGCTATACTTCATATAAAAAAAACCAACAGTGTTCGTACTTAAACCCCATGAGCTTTGCGAACTTATCAAGAGGCACCACTCTGGCACGACCCTTTCGAATAAAGAACTTGAAAAACTGGAAGAAACAATCCGACCTTACTCTCAGTTCCATTGATATGCCTTAATTATCCAGAAAAATAAAAAGGAGGGGATTTGCGGGAGTCTTCGCCATCAATTCCAGAGTTCAAATCCCACCCCGCCCGTTTCAGCATTAACCGATTTTGCTGATAGATCCTAAACACGAACGCGTTTCTTTTTGAAAATTAGGACGGCCGCCAACGTTGACGTTATGAATGCTGGTAGAAGAAGGAACACTGGAAATTCGGGCAGTATGAAGGGCAGAGTTATGGTGATTTCTTGGTTTTCTGACATGTTCACTGACTGTTGCCCAGTGTAGACATCGTAGGTAGCGGTTACAGTGTAGTTTTCTAGTTGAAAGCTGCCTGTGATGTTTATTATTCTCTCTGCCAGCACGAATTTTTTCCACCCACTTGCATCAGTAAATCCAGAGTATGTAAAGCCGTTTGGGTTAGTTACCGTAATATTTGCGGAAGGCACTTGTTGGCTCCACTCGTCTAAAACGTGAACGTCGAGATACCAGCCGACAAGAATCATAGATTGATTGTAAGCAGTGAGCTCCGTGTAAGTGGAGTTCACCAGCCACGCTGAAGAATTGTTCCATGACGTGACTCTGGTGACCGCGGAATCCAGAATAAACTGCGAGGAATTGTTATCAGCGTACACGTTTTGTATGGTACAAACGAAAAACAAGGTTGTGCCTGTTGAATAGGTGTTTGCGCCGCCAATGTTGGTGTGAGAAGCTATGACCATTCCAGTGTAAACATTTAAAGTGGCTATGGCCGAGTTAAAGATTATAACGTTAGAATCGCTTGAAACGCTTAAGCCGTGAATGGTTAGATTAGTGAAGTATGCTTCGCCAGACGCCCAGAGCCAGCAATAGTTAGGAGGCGAAGCCGTAAACGTGGAATCGGTAACGTTAGCATAAGTGTCAGAACCCAGATTCACTGAATACTTTCGCGTGGACGTAACGGTTGTGTTCACAGCCAGCAACCTGGGGTTCCCGTTAAGAGGGCTAAAAAGTTTCATGTCGTACTGCCAATCGCTTGTCTGTGTAAAGTTCACCACAGCGTCTCTGAGAATCAGCGTCGCGTTTTCCTTTACAACTATGCTTCCGTTAATGTCGAATCTGCCTTCAATAACATACACGTCGTTATCGTCAAGAACAAGGTCTCCCTGACGAACGAGAGGAATAGTGTAATACCTGATTATTGTGTCGTCTTTGTCTCCGTCTCCGTTCACATCTTCGTCCAAATAGCTCTCGTAGGTTCCGAAGGCTATCCTTCTGCCGTCAACAGAAGCATAAAACCCTACTTCACCAGTCGAAGCGACCTCGCCAAGCATAACATCATAATACCTAATCACCATGTCATTTGTGTCTCCGTCTCCGTTAACGTCTTCGCCAAAGTTAGGCTCCCAAGTTTCAAACGCAATAAGGTTACCTTCAACACAGGGAAAATCGCCATAAACAGCAGTGTTGATAACCGCGCCAGCAGAAATGTCATAATACCTAATTATGTGGTCGCTTGCGTCTCCATCCCCGTTCAGGTCGCCCACGTCAAATTCATCGGTAGAGAAGGCTATGATGTTGCCGTCGATTGAAGGCTCATTCCCTACGGCCTCAGTGTTTGTAATTGTTCCCGCCGACATGTTATAATACCTAACTATGCTGTCGATGATGTCGCCATCACTGTTCAAGTCAACGGCGTCCCAACTTTCCCAAGTCACAAAAGCGATGATTTCACCACATTTAGAAGGGTAGGTTCCCGAGATTGATGTAGCGTTAAAGGTGGTTCCGCTGGAAACATTGTAATACCAGATGAAGCGGTCAACTTTGTTTCCGTCTCCGTTCAAGTCTTTGTCAAGCCAGTCTTCGGCCACGAAGAAAACGATGATTCCATCGTCAACAACCGGCTCAAGACCGAATTTGCCAGTATTCACCGTCACTCCCAAAGCAATGTCATAGTATCTTAGGATGTAATCGTCTATGTCTGTGTCGTTGTTCAGATCTTCGCCAGCGTATCCTTCATAGGTTGTGAACGCGATAATGCTGCCTCCAATTGCGGGGTTTTCACCAACAGCCGTCGTGTTGGCGACTACCCCAGAAGACACGTTGTAATATCTGATCACGTTGTCTGAAGTGTCACTATCTCCGTTCAAGTCAAACCCTACGCTAAACTCGTCGGTGCTGAATGCTATGATGCCATTATCAAAGGATTCGGCAGCAACAGGCTCACCAACAACGCCCGTGTTAACGGTCTCCGCAACAACGGTGACGCGTAAAAGGGAAACAAAAAACAAAAACGTGAACAGGACAACTGTTGCATGTTTTACCATTTTGCCTCGCCGCATTTCTATTTTCTGTATAAGCTTTTATTATTTGCGTAAATTTCCTAAAGCTTCCAAAAACGATTCTGAGAAAGCTTTATATTTTGGCGCTTTTTATGGAGTAAACCGCCATATGAATTTCGCTCTCAACATAGAATTGGGAGGTGATGCGTGTGGCAGCTGTGCCTTCGGGAACGGTTCCTGTTTTAGTGCTTAAGGAAGGGACAGGTAGAACAACGGGGAAAGAGGCTCAAAGAAACAACATTATGGCGGCCAAGACCATAGCGGAAGCCGTGAAGACCACGCTTGGACCACGCGGAATGGACAAGATGCTTGTAAGCAGCTTTGGAGACGTCACTATAACCAACGATGGCGCTACTATTCTGAAGGAGCTTGACGTTCAGCCTCCTGCAGCAAAGATGCTGGTTGAGGTTGCCAAGACTCAGGACAACGAGGTTGGAGACGGAACAACCACGGCGGTGGTTTTGGCTGGGGAGTTGCTGGCGAAGGCTGAGGCTTTGCTTGACCAGAACGTGCATCCAACCATAATCATCGATGGCTTCAAGAAGGCTGGAGAGAAGGCGCTGGAAGTTGTGGACAAAATTTCGGTTCCCGTAAGCATAAAGGACGACAAACTGCTGATTAACGTGGCGTTGACTTCTATGGGAAGCAAAGGCATAACAGTGGCGAAAGAGCATTTCGCGAAGCTTGCTGTCGAAGCCGTGAAACAGGTTGCTGAGGAAGTTGATGGAAAGCTGAAGGCTGACATTGACTTGATAAAGGTTCTCAAGAAGCACGGGAAAAGCTTGGAAGAAACTGAGCTTGTTAAGGGCATGGTTCTTGACAAGGAAGTGGCGCATTCGCAGATGCCTAAGCACGTTGAAAAGGCAAAGATTGCTTTGCTAAACGCTAAGCTTGAGATTGAAAAGACCGAGTTTGACGCGAAAATCAACATTGAGTCCCCTGAACAGATGAAGCTCTTCTTGGATGAAGAGGAAAGAATGCTTAGGGAGATGGTTGATAAAATCAGCGAAACCGGCGCTAACGTGGTGTTCTGCGAGAAGGGCATCGATGATGTGGCGCTGCACTTCTTAGCTAAGAAAAACATTCTCGCAGTCAAGAGTGTCAGCAGCAGCGACATGGAAAAGCTGGCAAGGGCCACCGGCGCCAAAATCATGGCAAGCGTTAAAGATTTGACGCCTGACGTTCTCGGAGAGGCAAAGGTGGTTGAAGAGGTCAAGGTTGGAGAAGACAAGCTTGTTTACGTGCGAGAGTGCAAGAACCCCAAAGCCGTAACAATAGTCGTCAGAGGCGGCTCAGACCATGTCGTGGACGAGGCAGAGCGTTCTCTTCACGACGCGCTTTGCGTTGTAAGGAACGCCATCGAAGACGGCAAGATTGTTGCAGGAGGAGGCGCACCAGAAACAGAAGTAGCCCGACAGCTTAGAGCCTACGCTGCAAAAGTAGGCGGACGCGAACAACTGGCGATCGAAGCTTTTGCGGACGCGGTAGAAACTATTCCCATGACGCTTGCCGAAAACGCGGGTCTCGACCCGATTGACGTAATGGTTTCGCTGCGAGCAGAACACGAAAGCAACCACAGCCCCTACTACGGCATTGACGTGTTCACTGGAAAAGTGAAGAACATGCTTGACCTCAACGTGGTAGAACCTCTACGCGTGAAGCAACAAGTTATAAAGTCGGCAACCGAAGCCGCCAGCATGATCCTAAAGATAGACGACTTGGTGGCTGCTAAAGGCATGGAGAAAGAAGCCCCGAAGAAATCTAAGAAGCCCGAAGAAACACCCGAGTTTGACTAAAAGTTTTTGCTTAACCCCCTTTTTATTGATTGTTCCTGACGTAGTTTGTCTTTTTCCGAAAAACCGCGATACCGCATCAGCTTAAGCGCTTCCAACATTTCAGTTTCTGCCCCAGAAAACCCGCAATGATTTTTGGACGCGGAAAAGGCAAGCTTCATATCCTCAAGTTTCCAGTATCCAAAAATAAAGAGGAATGTGAAGATGCCGAAAGTTCTTGTTCTCTATTACACTCGAACAGGCAACACTGGAAAAATGGCTGAAGCCGTGGCTGAAGGCGCAAAAAGCGTAGAAGGCGTTAATGTAGATTTAACCTACAAAATAGAACCCGAGGCGCTTGCCAATTATGACGCGGTAATAATTGGAACACCCACCTACCATCACGACATGACGCTTGCCGTTAAGATGCTGTTTGAAGAAGCCGCAGTTAAGAAAGTTAACTTGAAAAACAAGATTGGCGCGGTGTTCGGCTCCTATGGATGGAGCGGCGAAGCCCCAAAGCTAGTTATGGAAATCATGAAGAACAAGTTTGAGATGAACGTGACAGAACCGCCTCTGCTATCTAGGTATGCTCCAGACATGGCCACTCTTGAGAAATGTCGAAGCTTGGGGAAGAGAATCGCCGAAAGGCTTATGCACGGTGCGTGACACGCTTTCTATTGTGGAGGAAAACTTTGTGGGTGAAAATGCTAAGCTGATAAACTTTCTGAAGTCTCAGATTAAGGTGGAAAACGAGATTGTTGATTCGCTGAACACCGCGCTTGTTAACATTAAAAACCCGTCTGTTAAAGGAGTTTTGAAAGGCATATCCTTAGACTCTATTAAGCACGCGGAGCTTTATGCCTCGGCTGTTAAGCTGATGAGCAGCGTGTCGCAGGCTTTAACGCAAGAGAATCTGGACGAGCAGAGGAAGCTTGTGGAAAAGCACATTAGGATGGAGGAAGAGCTTATCGCCAAGCTTGACAAAGTCCTGCCAAGCGTAGGCAACCCGAAAGTTAAGCTTTTGTTGGAGGCGGTTCTCGCAGACGAGCGGAGGCATCATGAACTGCTGAAGATGGTGCTAGAGATTTTGGTGAAAGGCGAAACCATAACAGAAGACGACTGGTGGGACATACTGTGGAAAAACGTGCCCTTCCACGGAGCACCCGGCGGATAGCCTTGCGGGATGAGCTTTTTTCATGGAAAAATTCGACGTCATCGTAGTTGGCTCTGGCTCTGGTATGATTGTAGCCGCGAATGCCGTGGCTAATGGCATGAAAACCGCTCTGGTGGAGCATGGCCCTCTTGGCGGAACATGCCTAAACAGGGGTTGCGTGCCTTCAAAGATGCTGATATATCCCGCGGATGTTGTAGCAACAATCGGTGAAGCTGAAAAAATTGGTATCAAGGCGCGTGTGGATTCTGTTGACTTTAGAAGTATAATGGAAAGGATGCACCTGCTGGTGACGGAAGACGTTGAAAGGCAGGCTAGGGCGGTGGAAGCCGACCCGCGCATTAAATGGTTCAAGGGCACAGGCGAGTTTGTTGGCGATTATACTTTGAAAGTTGGAGACGCCACCATTAAAGGAGACAAAATTTTCATAGTTTCTGGCGCAAGACCCGACGTCCCGCAGATTAAGGGCTTGCAAGAAGTGCGCTATTTGACAAGCGACACCGCTTTAGAGTTGGATGAGTTGCCAAACAGCATGATAATCGTAGGAGGCGGCTATATTGCGGCGGAGTATGGGCATTTCTTTTCAAGCATGGGAACCCACGTCACGATTGTCCAGAGAAACCCGAGGCTTTTGCCCGATGAGGAGCCTGAAGTTTCCGCCTTACTAAAGGAAGAAATGGGCAAGAGAATGGAGATATTCACGAACCACGAAGTGGAAGAGGTTGCAGAGAAAAACGGCGCAAAAAAGGTTTTAGCCCGAAACCGCGAAGACTCAAGCCTGAAGGAATTCTCAGCTGAGGCGCTACTAGTAGCCGCTGGCCGTATCCCAAACTCGGATATTTTGAAGCCGCAGAAAACAGGCGTAGAGCTGGACAAGAGAGGCTACGTTAAAGTAAACGAGTATCTTGAAACAAGCAAGAAAAACATCTGGGCTTTCGGAGACACCATCGGCAAGCAGATGTTTAAACACGTCGCGAACTACGAGGCCCAAATCGCATGGCACAACGCGCTCCACGACCACAAAATAAAAATGGACTATTCGGCTGCACCGCACGCCGTCTTTACTCACCCACAGGTGGCTTCAGTAGGCCTCAAAGAAGCAGAAGCGAAACAGCAAGGATACAAAATCATGGTTGGCTTCGCCGCCTACAAGGACACCGCGCAGGGCGCCGCAATGGGCATGCCTCGCGGATTTGTAAAAGTTATCCTTGAGCAGAAGACAGGAAAGATTCTCGGCGCGCACATAATAGGTCCCTTTGCGCCTATGTTGATACAGGAAATCGTTAACGCAATGGCGTCTGGAGACCGAACTTTTATACCAATAATGCGAGGAATGCACATTCACCCTTCAATCTCTGAAGTGGTGCAAAGCGCCTTCGCCAATCTGAAGCCAGCGTAAGCTAACTTGCTAAACCGTTATATTGAGCAGCAAACAATGTAAAAACATGAAAGTTGAGGATTGAAAAAGATGAACATTGAAAAAAGTCCCGGGAAAAACAACAAAAACAAGGTCTTTTTGTATGCCTTAAGCACTTGCGCGTGGTGCAAAATGACCAAGCAGTTCCTTAAAGACAACGACATAGAATTCGAGTTTGTGGACGTGGACAAGTGTAACGAGGAAGACCTCAAGAAGGTGAAGGAGGACATCATCTCAAGAGGAGGACACTTGAGCTACCCGGTGATAATCGTTAACGATAAGGTTTTGATTAACGGCTTCCGCAAAGACCTTTTGAAGGAGCATCTTGGAATTTGATAACATTGGAAAAAGTGAGGCAGAGGGCAGAAGCAGACGCGAAAACCTACGGCTATTATCTAAACCCTGACCAGAAGTT
>JAWAPV010000039.1:0-10041 GCA_038894255.1 Bathyarchaeia archaeon | reverse complement strand
CAAACGTCGTGCTAGCTTCTGGTGACCGAGTGGCGCTCGACGTGGAGGCTGTAAAAGTAATCAAAGGCTATGAAGGCACAAGTTTGACTGAGGACCCGTGGAGTTACGTCCAGATAAGTCAAGCCGCTGCGTTGGGCATTGGCGCAAAGAGCGAACAAGATTATGTTGTCTTAGAAAAATAGGCACAGAACAATTTCGCCTCTACTAAACAGGCCCAAGTATCGCAGGGGCTACTTTTCCACTTTTTCGAAGTGCACTATGTAAACAAGCTGGTTTTCGTCCCAGACGCCGTACATCTCTTCCCAAAGCTTTTTGAACTCGCGCAGCGTGTATCCTCCTTCTCTTTTCGCGTCTTCTTCATCAAAATACTTCAGTTTCTTCCGTTCTATGGCGGTAACCCGCAGGTTTGCCACGTTTGGCTCCAGAATAGTCGCGCGTACTATTGCGCCAACCTTCAGCTTGGTATCAGGAATGTTTGTTCTTGAGGTTTGGGTTTTTGTTCCGTCAAGCAAAGGCTTCTTATCAACAGCTAAAAACTGCAGTTCGAAGGGTTCTTCCTCAACTTCTTTGATAACTTCTTCAACTGTTTTTTCTGGTTCGCGAACCACTTTTTCGAGAACTTTTTTCTTTTTTTGGCTTGAAAGATGTTTTTCCGCCAACTTCTTTATTACTTCAACCTTTCGTTCTGGTTCTTCAATGGAACGTCCAACCTTGACTGCGGTAAAATAGTCGATTTTTCCTTCAGGGATCTCGCCTGAAACTGTTGAGGGCGCAACCAACTTCTGAACCTCTTGGGGCACAACCTCAACTGTTCGCAGCCAGAGCGAAACTGCGTCTGGGCTAACGCCGATTCGTTTAGCGATTGCTTTTTGTGATGGGTAGCGGTCGGGGCGTTTTTCCAAAAGGTATTTGCAGACCTTGCCCTTTTCAACAGCACTTAGCTCTTCCCTCTGCACGTTCTCGATCAGATTAAGCTGCACAACTTCGTCATCGCTGTATTCACGGATAATAACAGGGATCTTTTCCAGCCCAGCTTGCTGCGAAGCCCTATAACGTCTCTCGCCAACTACGACCTCGTATTCGCTGTTTACTGGTCGAACAATAATCGGCTCGAGCAAGCCAACCTCTTTGATGCTTGCTGCAAGCTCGTTCAAACGCTCGATGTTTATTTCCAAACGCGGGTTCAGCGTGCTTGGGTGAATTTTTCTTAGCTCAACTTCCTTTACAGCTTCAGTCATGTTTCATGCACCTTTCCAAATTACTTTGTGTCTTCACCAAGCTGATTATTTTCCTCGGAAGAAGCCTTTGCCTCAAGAAAATCTGCAAAGTCATTCGCCAATCTGCCCTTTGTCAACGAAACGTTCACAGCTGAAACCGTAGCAAGAACCGCAAAAATAAACAATGCCATAAAAAGCGTCGAAGCCAGTGTTCCAGCAAAGTATTCAAAACTTTGGAGAGTTATGATTTGCCACAGAAAATAGCTTGCAACAGCAATCAAGATGACAACAAAAAAGAACACACTCTTCAAGTACTCTTTTTTGAAGCTTAGGCGAAAGTCGAGAGTGGTAAGCTGCCCCTTCTGAGAAACAAAAACTTCTGCCACGCCTCTTGGGTTACCCATTGCAGTGAACCAAGAACCAAAATTCACTTTAATGTAAGAGGGAGTCTCTGAAACCGTGATTTCTGCGGATCTTCCCACCTTCATATATGTGCTTGTGAAGTAATCATTTACCCAGCGGAAAACTTTTTCTGGAGGAGCGTTGGTCTGAAGCTCCATTTTTGTCATAGCCCCCCTTTTAAATACTATAATCCAATATCAGAAGCCACTTTCTTGAGACCTTCGAGAGCTATTTCAAGGAACTTGTCTCTTGGAAGCCCTATTTCCTCACATACAAGTATGCGTTCTCTATCGGCGCCTCGGGCGAAATCCTTGTCCGTAAATTTTTTTGCCACAGTTTCAACTTTAACGTCGGCCAGTTTTTTGGAAGGCATTACCAAGGCGCATGCAACAAGAAGCCCCGAAACCGCGTCGCACGCAGTTAAGGCTTTTTCCATGGGGCTTTCTGCAGGTATGCCTGTGTGTTTGGAGTTATGGGTCTTTATGGCTCTAACGATTTCTTCTGGAACACTCTCTTTCAGAATCTCTTCAGCGAGCAAGCTATGTTTTTCAGGAGTGGTTTCGGTCTTTTCATAGTCAACATCGTGAAGCAAGCCCACGAGCCCCCATATTCTCTCGTCTCCACCTAAATGTCTAGCTGTGTTCTGCATGATGGCTTCAACGGCAAGCATGTGGCTTAACACGTTCTTCTTTGAAACATGTTTTTTGACTAGTTCAAGCGCTTCGTCACGTGTTAGCATATAATTCGCCTTGCAACACACGTATGTGTGTAGTACCCTTCTTATAACTTCATTTCTATAACAGTCGGAGTTGAGTAAAATATATAATCTTACTGGCAACGCTTTTGAGGTTGTTGCTGGTGCGAACTCGTTTGGATTCAAAGCAGTACAAAATCACTAAGAAAACGCTTATTCTGCCAATTCTTGGCATCCTCGCATTCATCATATACCTATACCTGTTTAACGTGGATATCCCCACAATCATCGCGAAAGTGCGGGAAATTAATCTGCCAATTTATCTAGTAGCAGCTTTTTTGACAGTTTTCGAGACGCTTTTTGCCGCTTTGTCCTGGCGTTCTCTGCTAAACTTCCTTTCAGTAAAACTCTCAGTCGTCAGTGCATACATGTACACTTGGTATGGAATATTTGTGGACATAATAATACCTGCGGAATCGCTGAGCAGCGAAGTTGCAAGAATTTATCTGGTAACCCGCGAGCAGGAAGGCACCACGGGCAAAGTGGTGGCCTCGCTTGTAATACAGAGGTTCATAGGCATGAGCATAAACATAGCCAGTTTGACAATAGGCGCAATTGTGCTCTTAACCAGCCCTCAAATCAGTGTCGCAATGCTTACTTTAACCCTCTTCTTGGCGTTTCTTACTGCGTTGTTCTTCTGCTTGCTAATGCTTTTATGCACAAAAAAAGGGCTAGTTTTAAAGATAATTGATTCAATAATAAGATTTGCCAGTTTTATCAGCCGAGGAAAGTGGAACCTTTCTAGGTTTAAGCAAGAAGCAGTTAAACAAGCTGAGATTTTTCAAGAATCAATGAAAGGCTTCAAACTCGGTCGAAAGGCTCTGTTCACATCCGCGATTTTCTACATCTTTTCGTGGGCATTAAGCTTATACATGGTTCATCTTGTTTTTCTCTCGTTAAACTTTCCAATCAGATGGGAAACCATACTTCTGACTTACTCGATAGTAGCCGGCGTAAGAGCCATCCCTCTAGGGATACCCTTTGAGGTTGGATTACCTGAAATTACTATGACTACGCTTTACGTTTGGTCAGGAGTCCCTTTTGACATAGCCGCTACATCTACGATACTGTCTCGAATTTTGACTATTTGGCTCAAGTTTTTCATAGGTTTCGGAATGCAACAATGGCTCGAACTAAAAAGGCTGAAAACGACGAGCGGCAAGAAGTAAAAACTAAATCGGCACATGCCTAATTATTGTTTAGTGCCCCAAAATGCCGTTGACCGTTGAGCACGCCTCAATCCGCAATCTTGACAGGCTCTGCGAGATTGAACAGGAATGTTTCAAAACTGAAGCTTTTACGAAAAAGCACCTAGCCCTATTACTTGAAGATTACAACTGCGTAAGTCTTGTAGCAAAAGAAAACAGCGAAATAGTCGGCTTTGTGATAGGCGCATTACGCCTTATTGGAAACACTTTAACGGGTCACATATTCACTATCGATGTTTCGGTAAAGTACCGTGGAAAAGGAATAGGCCTAAAACTTCTTAGAGAAATTGAAAAAATCTTCAAAGAAAAGGGTGCCAAAACCAGCATGCTTGAGGTTCGGGAAGACAACATTCAAGCTTTGAAACTTTATCAGAAGGCAGGATAGGTGGAAAACGAAAAACTAGAGAATTACTATGAAGGCGCACATGGTTTGCGCTTAACAAAAAAGCTAGCTTAGCTTTAGTAGGTTTAAACCCGTTTTTTCGTCGAACGCTCGAAGCAAGGCTACGTCTTTAGCCTCAAAAATCACAAGCTCTGCGGTGGCGCCGACCTTTGATTCTTTCATCAAATGCCCGCCGAAGGCTTCACCTTTTTCATTCGACACGACAATATGCGCGTGAACTATTACTTCGCCTTTTTCTCCTGTTGATATGTTGCCAATGCAAGCGACGATTTCCAACGGTTCCTGCATACGAATAAGTTCGTATTTCTTGTTTCTGAAAAAGCCCAAAGTCACAGTTTTCAGTGTTCCAATAAGCATAAACGCTCCTGCTTTAACCTCGTTTTCTTCAGCTCTCTTTCTAATTCCCTCAACCAAATCTTCGTCTTCCAAGAGCCTAGCGAAGCAGATTTTTCCAATCTCCCCTGCTACCAAAGTCTTTCACCTTCAGCAGGGGTTTACATTTGAGCGTAAATGCTAAAAGCTTTGTGATGCACACATTATCATGTGAACATAAGTGAAGGAAAGAAGGAAAGGCGAACAAAAGCTACTCAAAAATATCGTGGTTTTGATTCGGAACACCACGTGGCGATGTGGTAGACTGGAACGGTTAATTGTTGAGCGCTTGCATCGACGGCGCACGCTTTCAGGGAAGTCCGAGATGCTAATGAGAGACATGCTTCAGAATTTAGAATTGTCGGGAAAAAAGAAGAACGACTTGCTGGATGCGATAAAACGTTTGGAAAGAAGAAATATAATAAGGATACTGAAGCCTGTAGGTTCGTAGTCGTGGCAACTGCTCTTTTTAAGACTTCTCAACAAGCTCTTTTGCGCTTGCAACCCATCTCTCAGTAAAGTACTGCGCAATCTTCAGCTTCGCAGAAAGCTCTTGAGGCGACGCCTTTGCAAGGTCTTCCGCGCTGTTTATACCTAAAGCTTTCAGTTGCTCAGCCCGTTTTGCTTTAATCCCTTTGACCGCGGTAAGCTCAGTAATCTTGGGCGCAATCGGCACCACTGCTTCGGCTTCTTTCAGTTTTGCGGTTTCACCAATTTTCGGTGGCTGCGTCACGGTGGAAGGCTCTGGCACAGTAAGAGTTGGCGGTTTTGATGCTGAGGAGAACGCCCCCTTTGGTCTTTGCGTGTAGCCTATTCCTATGGCCACCAAACCCAGTATGACGGTCGCGACCATGGACAAGTTTCTCTCAGTTTCCGTTGTAAGGGCAAAATAGGATATTGCGGTTATGGCAAAAAAGATAATTGCCACTACGTAGAGGACATAGTCCGTACGCATGTTGTCTCTTCTCCCATAAAGAACCTATGTTCTATGATATGGTTTAAATAATTTTCTGCTTGTAAAAAGGTAAAAAGGGAAAGTTTGGTGTTTTTAGCAGCAATTCTACTTAAGCAGTTGCTCTTCTGGCGGAGGCTGTTTTATTAAACCTTTTTTCATCAAAGCGATCGTAGCTTCCCGAGCGTTTTGAATTATGGCCGTAGCCCTTTCATACAGCTCTTGCTTGCTTGGCTTGATCCGCGCAACGCCTTGGTCAATGGACTTCAACGCGCATGCCACTGCCTCGCGCGGATAGACCTCCCATTCTTCCATTCTGGGCAAAATGTCTTCTTCATGCATTCCTCTTTCTTCAGCAAACTTCGCCAGCTCTTCCGCTGCAGCAATACACATGTCATCGGTAACCGTCTTCGCTCTCACGTCAAGCACGCCTCTAAATATGGCGGGAAAACCTAAACTGTTGTTTACTTGGTTTGGAAAGTCGCTTCTTCCAGTGGACACTATGCGGGCGCCGGCTTCTTTGGCTTCCCACGGCCAAATCTCGGGTATAGGGTTGGCGCATGCGAAAACAATTGAATCGTCAGCCATCATGCTTACCCACTCTTTTTTGATTGTTCCCGGTCCGGGTTTCGATGCGGCGACTACAGCGTCTACGCCTTTGAAAGCCTCGGGCATGTCGCCTGTTCTGCCTTCGGAATTTGTTTTTTGAGAAAGCTCGTATTTCCACGGGTCTTCTGCCTTCGTTATGTCTTTTCTACCTGCGTAAATTACGCCTTTAGTGTCTACGAGTATAATGTTGCCTGGTTTTACTCCCCACCTTATGAGCACATAGGCGGTTCTTAGGTTAGCGGCTCCTGCGCCTATCAACGTTATAAGGCTGTTTTTCGGGTTTTTGCCAACTATCTTAAATGCGTTCATTAGCCCCGCGAGAATTACGGTTGCGGTTCCTTGTTGGTCGTCGTGCCAAACTGGAATCTGTAGTCGTTTGCGGGCTTCCTCAAGCACTTGAAAGCATTTCGGTTTTTCTATGTCTTCAAGGTTGATTCCGCCAAATGTTGGCTCAATCAGCTCACAAGCTCGGATTATCTCTTCTGGGTCTTTCGTTTTTAGGCACATTGGAAAGCCGTCTACTCCGCCCAAGTATTTGAAAAGGAGAGCTTTTCCTTCCATCACGGGCATTCCTGCTTCTGGACCGATGTCTCCGAGACCCAAAACACGTGTGCCGTCTGAAACCACAGCCACGTAGTTCCAGCGGTTTGTTAGTTCGAAAGATTTGTCCGTGTTTGCTTGTATTTCTTTGCATGCTGCGGCAACTCCGGGCGTGTACCATATAGCGAAGTCGGCTGGGCTGTTGATTACGCATTTGGGTAAAACTTGGACTTTTCCGCCGTAGAACTTGTGTAGTGGCGGCGCAAGCAGCGAAGGTTTCTTTGCTTTTGCCAGCAGTTCGTCAACGGTAGGCTTTCTTTGTTCTTTCTTTTCTTTTTGCATACATGTTTCTCCTTGTTTATGAGAATGTGATGTCCAGTATAGGTATCTTAAAGATTGCGGTTAAATTGCCACTTTTCAAAATGCAAAGGGTTTGAATATGTGGCGCTGTTGCCTAGGAAAAGTAGCGGTATTCTTATTTCTTTGTTTTGCTACCGTATTTGATTCAATGCTGCGCGGGTATAACGATGGCGCCTATAATTCGGCTCGAAAATCTCACAAAAAAGTTTGGCGATTTGGTTGCTGTTGACCATTTAAGTTTGGAAATAGAGGAAGGCGAAATTTTAGGAATCTTGGGACCTAACGGCGCAGGCAAAACAACCACCATCCTCATGTTGGCAACGGTTATTAAGCCAACAGAGGGAACCGCGTTCGTGGGCGAGTACGACATAAGAAAAAATCCTGAAAAAGTCCGCGGTCTCTTAGGCATAGCTTTTCAGGAACCTAAAATGCTTTGGGTAAGCACGCCTTGGGACATATTAAACTGGCATGCTAAAGTTTGTGGTTTGTCGGCGGCAGACCGTAAGCAGAGGGTTAAAGCTGTTCTGGACGCGGTTGACATGTGGGAGCACAGATGCAAAAACGTCCACGAACTTTCAGGGGGAATGCGCAAACGAGTAGAGATGGCTAAGGTCTTGATTCAAAAGCCGAAAGTCGCCATTGTCGATGAGCCAACAGCCCAAATCGACATTGTTGGCAAACATAAGATTTGGAATATGCTTCTTGAGCTTAGGGACGAGGGAAGCACGATAATTCTTGCTACGAACGAGCTTTACGAGGCAGACCAGCTTTCTGACCGTGTTGGGATACTGCACAAAGGCAAGTTGCTTGTTTGCGACACACCAAAGAAGCTGAAGGACAGCATTCTCGGAGGCGACATCATAGATATACAGCTTGAAAAGGATGCGCCACCAGGCATTGTTGACCAACTTAAGAAGTTCAAAGAAGTCGTCGATGTTATGCAGCTGAAGCCCACCAGCATGCGCCTTTACCTGAACCGTGTTGAAGAGGTTGTTCCGCAGATAATGAGCATGCTTATGAAAAATAACGTGCCCGTGACTTCTATACGCATGAGCGAGCCAAGTCTCGATGACGTGTTTGCCCATTACACAGGCTTAACCATCGAGGAAGCCCAGAAAGAAGGAGCGTAAAATAGACGAACAAGCTTTTTCTTGTTGTCGAAAGAGACGTGCGCCTTTTCTTTCAATACAAATTTCTAATAATAATGCGCGCAATCTGGTTCGTTTCGCAGATCGCCCTTTTCGGGCTTATCGCCACCCGCATGATAAGCTTTCCCATGCAGCCCTTAGAAGCCCCAGCTTCGGTTAGCCTTCAGCCACAGCAGACATACGTGTTTCCAATTAACGTTTCAAAAACCATAAGCTCTCTTTACATAAACATTTCAACCAGTGAAGGTGCAGGAAACATCCAAGTCTACGCGCCTAACGGCACAGTAGTTCAAAGTGCCACATTCAACCAGACCACAAAAGGATACAGCCTAGCCTACGCTAGCAACCCCGACATTGGGCTGTGGCACGTTGACCTTGAAGCAGAAGCCGCGGGTGTTTACACTTTTTCTGCGCATAGCGGTATCGACTATTTCAGATATTACGTTTCCGGGCTGTCAGTTATGACTCTTTACTCAGCAGCGGTTTTCATAGGTTTCGACATTTACGAGGAAGCGGAACACGGAGTTTTCGAGTATTTGCTTAGCTTGCCCGTTTCCAGAAGACAGCTAGTTATTGGCCGATCCATAGGTGGAGGACTAAGGTCTTTCATATATGTCGGGCCACTTATCGCAGTCTCTTTGTATGTGATTGGCGCAATTAACCCCCTAAACTTTCTCATTTCCTTGCTTGCTCTTTTCCTATTCTCTTTTGGCGTTTCTGGAATGAGCATAACCATAGCAGTCATGATAAAGTCAAGCGACCGCTTCGACATACTGATGGGCGTGTTGGACGCGCTAATCGTGCGCTTAAGCACCGCCATGTACCCGCTGGCCGTCGTCCAATCAGCCAACCGGCTATACGGCGGCGTGGCAAACATTAACCCAGTCACTTTTGCCGCCGACCTTTTCAGATGGGGCACGGGACTAGAATCAATAATAACCTTAGAGAACCCGCTTCTGCCGTTGTTGGGTATAATCATGTTTTTCTCGCTCTTCACGCTCGTAGGCATTACAATCTACGACAGACGCATCGAAGGAGGAGGCTGGAGGTAATGAAGGCAATCCTCTACATTTTAGAGCACGATTTCCAAAACTTTTTCCGTTACAAGTGGTGGCTTGTGGGATTAATCAGCATGAACCTCGCAGACCTATTCATCATGGCTATTGTGTACAACTACATGCTTAGCCCTGCGGTAGCAAAAGAAATGGGCAGCTACTTCCAGTTCTTCGCGCCTGGCCTTGCCGTAACAGGCTTGTTTGCCTCAGCTTTCATGATAGGCCGCGAAATCAACATGGAACGCCGCCGAGAGGTACACCACTACCTCTTAAGTCTCCCGATGACGAGGCTGGAGTTGGCCGTTGGACGCGTCTTGTCTGGGGGATTGCGAGGCATGATGTACATGTCCCCGCTTTTGGCGACCTGCTTCATTTTTCTAGGGTTTCCTTCGATTTGGCAGTTTCTTCTCATACTGGCTGCTTTATTTTTGTTGGCCATAGGCATTTCTGGCTTAAGCATCGCCATCGCGGTGTCCACTTCAAGCCTCGAAAAATTCATTACTGCGAGAGGGCTTGTTTACTATACTTTGTTCTTCTGCAGTAGCGTGTTTTACCCGCTAAAGCTGATACACGATTTGGGCAATGAGGGAAAATTCCCAATGATTCTAGTAACACTTGCCGATATCAACCCGCTAAGCAGCGCGTCAGACATGATTCGCAACTTCCTAATCGGGTACCCACCCTTCCCGCTCACCGCGCTCCTCAACATACTTGTCTTTTCAGCAGTTTTCATGTTTGGCGCCGCCTTTGCCTACATGAAAATAATAGAACGAAAATAAGCACGCGAAAAGCGCTTTGATAGGTTAAATTTATGTGCATGAACCGCATATTTTCCTCTTCTCTTCGTTTCACATGCACAGTCAGCCCAAGGTTGAGCTGCCAATGGTTAGTGTTAAGAACATCTTTGAACCAAAAAGCGTTCTTTTAATAGGTTCAAGTGTCATACGCGAAAAAGTAGGAATGACTTCTCCACAACTCTTCAAAGACGTAACATATAACATGAAAAAATTCTTCAAAGGAA
>JAWAPV010000038.1:0-10062 GCA_038894255.1 Bathyarchaeia archaeon | reverse complement strand
GGCTGTGATGCTCTTCCATACGATGAACAACCTATCCTTCTTCATGTTTCCAACACTTGAGACCACGCTGGGAGGGCTTTATCTGCTAATCCTCAACGTTGCCATTGTAGTAGCGGTACTAACAATATGGGGACCTAAAACATTAGTTCGTAAAACAAGCAAATAATCCCCAAACACATAACAGTAAATTTAAACCGACTGCTTAACTCAGCTTTACGCAATTTTAAAAGGAAAAAATAAGGAATTTAGAGAAATGAATGAGCCCTCTTGTAGCAAACTCAGAATAGCATGCGTTGTATGTATTTTGTTTTTGGTGTCCTCTATCCTTGTTGTCTTTGTTTAGAGCACTAGTTGTGCTGCTACCAGAATGATTATCAGCACCGGCAAAAATCCAAGCGCTTTTGTGTTAAATCTTTGTGCTTCCTCGATCTTCTTTGCGTCTACAAGCCTCATGATGTATACTGAGGTTGAGAGGTTGTAGAGGAAAATGGTGTAGATGGAAAGCATCATCCTATCTGCCAAGGTAAGGTAGCCAACTGGGGGAATGCCGCTGAGAAGCGCAAGGTGAAACGCGGTGGCTGAAAGGAGCGTTGTCACGCCTAAGCCAATTCTTTGCGCAAAGTTTTGAGGTGAAATGAAAAAGGCAAGCAAAGATATCGTGGTTATAACTGAAATGGGCAGAACACTTTTGATAAAAGCCGAAAGCAAAGGTCTTTCTAAAGAAATCGTAAAAACGATTTGGGAGTAGGTTTCGTCGCTGTAGGAATGCTCAGCTGAGGACATCTCAAAGTCTCCCACGCTCCATCCAGCCACGTTCACTGAACCATCAACGTTTGATGTGGGGTCTTCGAGAAACAACAAGTAAGAAGCGTTCAGGTTTTTGTGTTCTAATTCTATTGAAAGTTCATGCGTTTCATAAGGATATCTCGAAAAATCAAAAGTCTTTATGAAGTCTCCTCTAACTCGATATTCCAGATAACCCCTTTCTTCGTCTGCGTAAATTTCATACTTCGTGGGGAATCCGTTGACAAACTCGAACTCCTTTATCTTGTCTAAATCTATGACAGAAGGATCGAACCTAAACCACAAGTAAAAGTCCAACTTGTAACTGCTTGCAGCCAAATCCACCTTCTCTATGTTCACAAGCCAAACTCCAACTTGGACGTTTGCAGGCTGTGCCGCTGAGCTTTCTGCTTGAACATTCGAAACAAGGAAAATCAAGAAAGTTGACGCCAGAATAATTGCCAATGAATACGGTAACTTCATGCAGTTTCCTTCCTCAAGTGCTTATTCGGATTTTGCTTCATACTCTTAGTCGAACATATAAAAATTGCTAGTCAAACCGGTACTTCCGTCCAACCACATCATCCTTTTATTAACGCGAGTTTATGAGAAACACGCGAACAGAAAAAAAGTTTTAAGCAAAAGCTGTTGGCTTCTTGCAAATGTTTTTAAATAGATTGTCTTAGTGGATAAAGCAAAAGGTGGAACCTTTGAAAACGGTTCTGATGTTGGCGATTGCTCTTGTGCTTATTTCAGTGCCTATCGTTGCTTACTTTTTTGAAGATTGGTATGTCTACTGGAGCCATGCACTACTGTCTCTGGCATTCGGCGTTTTGGTAGTTTACCTGAAAGTCCGTTATTACTGGGAGGAAAGTTAATGGCGGCGCCTGTCTTTGAAGCTTCAACCGAGCGGGTGATTGGCGTAGCAGCGGCAATCCTTTCCTTTCTCGTAATCAGCGTCTTGCTTGGTTTTGTTGGAAGAAAAAAGGCAAAAAGCTTCGAACACTGGCTTGTTGGACATGGAGACATAGGCCCCGTCGTTACAGGGTTCGCGCTGGTCGCGTCATACCTTAGTGGCTGGGCCATGTTTGGCAACGCAGGACTTGGATACGCCTATGGCTGGTCTGGAAGCTGGCTTATCGGAACAGTCAGCCTCACGGGAATATCTCTCTGCCTAGTCCTTGGCTACCGAATGCGCCGCTACGTGGCTCTGGGAGCGCGAACGGTTCCCGAAATGCTGAAAGTTCGATTTGAAAGCAGCCTCGTCCAAGCAGTAGCAGCGCTAGCTATGATTGTACTGCTTATAGTTTATTCGGTAGGACAGTTTAAAGCAATGGCGACTGTTTGGGCAGTTGCGACAAACACCTCTTTCCATTGGAGTCTTTTACTTACCGCTGTTTTCGTGATCCTGTACATTAGTGTGGGAGGATACGCGGGCACCCAGTGGGTGTCCTGCTTTCAAGGAATTCTCCTCACCATTGTGGGGTGGACATTGGGCATAGCCGCCGTCTTCTGGGCTGGAGGCTTCACAAACATTAGTAACACTCTGCAAACAGAGACTTTCATGGCTCCTGGCGGAACAGAAACGGGCATACCGCTAAGCGACTACACTCTTCCACTGCCACAGCCACAAGGACTCACTTTTCCAGGGTTCGACTGGATAGGCGTCGGAGGCTCCATACTCATGTTTCTTCTTATGGCAACAGGCTTCCCCCACAACATTGCACGTTTTTTGGGAACACGAAAAGTCAGTAAGAAGGAGTATTGGATCATGCTGGCGATTGTCGCGTTAGGCAGTTTCACCGCCTTATGGATTGGCACAGTCGGATTTGCTGCAAGAGCAGTTTGGGGAAACGCGCTGATGCACGAGCAGTACAAGCCTATGTACGGAGATTCAGCGGCCATTTTTGTGAGCATAGACTCAGGCGGGGTTGTACTCACGTCTTTGTTTGCTGCAGCCGTGTTTGCAGCTTCAGTCGCGACTCTGGGCGGAATGGCCATGATAATGGCTACCAACATAACACGAGACTTGGTTCACAACATTAGACCGCAAACTTCGCCGAAAAAGCTGTTGCTGCTAACTAGAGTTGCCCTTGTACCTTTCATCGCTATCCCGCTATATTGGACGTTCACTTCGCCTCCACCAATATTGTCGGAGTTTGTGGCTGGCTCGGCCGTGGCACAAGCGGGGATATTCTTTTTTGTTGTAGGCGTAAGCATGTACTGGAAGAAGGCAACAAAGTGGGGTGCACTTGCCACGGTGTTTTATGGTCTCGCGTTGACGGTGCTGCATCCTAACGCCTACGGCAAATACATTGGTTTGTATCATTGGGGGTATTGGGCGTTTGCGTTAATGCTAGGTTCTGCTTTTATCTATTTCATAGTCAGTTTAGCTACAAAGCCTCTTCCAAAAGAAAAGCTTGAGAAGCTCTTTCCAAATCAACACTAGAGCGTGCAATGTGTTGAGCAGCAATCTTGTTAGAGTTAAAAGCTGGGACGAGTTCAAACGGTTGGCCGCGGAGTTTAAGCCAAGCTCGATTGTTTACAACATAGAACAAAGCGGCTTGTCTTCCGCGAAGGAACTTACCAGTTTACGATTAATAATGCCTTGCGCAAGAGCATATTACGTGTTTCTTGATTTTCCAAAAGGCGATGAGTTGCGAGAAACACACATTCCACTACGCAAAGACAGGAAAGGAAACCGCTACCTAGAAGAGGCTGATGTAAGAGATTTCCTGAAAAAACAGTTTAAAAGAGAAGACATAACAATCTGTTCATACTGGACCATTTAACACTCTTGACTTTTCTACACCCCAGCCTCTCTTAATGCTTCTTTTAGCGTTTCTTCGCTGGGGCAAACTCCTATAATTCTAACGTCCTTGTCGATGACTACTGCGGGGCTTGTTTCTATGTTGTATTCGCCGAGTTTCGGGTTCACGCCCTTATAGATTTCCACTTCAATCTTATCTCCATATTCTTCTCTTATTTTGCTAATCAGCTTCAGCAACAACCTTCCGCCAGAGCATGGCGGTTCCGAGGTAAAAACTTCAACTTTTATCGCCATTTTAAACACCCATCTCCTTCAGCGACGCCTCAATCGTCTGCATGCTTGGGCAAACCCCCATAATTTTTATTCGCCCCTCGTTAAAAACCACAGCGGGCACCACGGTCAAATGGTACTTGTTGAACTCTTCGCATGGCCCAACATGCTTTGTCACTTCCACTCTTTCGCCATACTTCTCCTTAAGCCAATCGGCAATTTCCAAAAGCTTTGAGCAACCTGCACAAGGCGGCTCGGCGGTGAAAAATTCGACTTTGACAACCATTTTTCCACACTCCCTAAGCAATTTGTTCAACAATATGCTTTGACAGCATATCCATTAGGCTGGCAGTTACTGAGTCTATGGTTTCGAATATTAAGGAGTTTGTAACGGAGTAAAGTCGGCGGTTTCCATCTTTTCTTTGCTTCACCAACCCGCAATCCTTCAAAATTTTCAAGTGCCTAGAAACCAAAGGCTGCGGTATTCCCACATGTGGTGTTATTTCGCATACGCATTTTTCTCCGTTGCGCAAAAATTCCATTATCTCAAGCCTGATAGGGTCTGAGAGCGCGTTGAAGATTTTGGCTTTGAATTTGTTTTTGTTTTTCATTTTTGGATGCATGTTTAGGATAAGATTAATAGCAATATTTAAATATTGTTATATTCTTTTATGGTTCCACGAAGGCGAAAAACATGAAAGAAGTTAAAGTTGAAGTGTTTGGGCCTGAACCGCCTTGCATGCGTTGTCAAGCTGCAAAAAAAGTTGCTGAAAAAGTGGCGGAAAAACTCAAACAAGCAGGAATAATTGTTAATGTCGAAAAGGTCAACATAATGTCGAAGGACGTTGTTAGCAAGTACGGCGTTCTTGTTTCTCCTGCCATAGCCGTAAACGGCGTGGTTAAGTTCATGGGCAGAGTGCCAAGCGAGGCGGAAGTTGAAAAAACCATAATGGAAGCTGCGAAAAAGGAAGGCTAACGTTTGAACGGGGAGCTTGTGCGAAAAGTTAGAACAGCGGCACTGCTGGTTTTCGTTGTTACAGTGATAGGCTTGCTTGTTTACAGTAGGATAATGGCTTACTCGTTGGCTCCGACAATGAAGCCAGCTGATTTTCACGGGCTCGCCGTCTGGGAAATTCCCCTCTATTACCTTTGGGATTACGCTAGCCACGGCTGGATATGCTTGCTCTTCGCCTTTGTCGCTGCAGGCTTGATATACGAGTTTGTGCCAAAAGAGGCAATAACGAAGTACATGGGCAGCGGTAAAGCAGCGGGCTACGGGCTGGCTCTTGGAATGGCTCCTTTCTTGACTGTCTGCTCGTGCACCATGGTTCCCTTGTTTGGGGGCGTGCTCTTTGCGGGGGCAGGCATCGGCCCAGCAATAACTTTTTTGCGTATGGCTCCAGCCGCTAACATTTTGAGCATACTCTTAACTGGAGAGATGATATCATGGGAATTGGCTGGCGTCCGCATCGTGGCGTCAGCTGTGGTTGCTTTGACCGCGGGCATAGTAATGTCTAAGACTCCTTGGGGAAAAGCCATAGAGAAAGAGCATCAGCGAACTGCTCCAGCAAACCAAGCTTCTATAGAAATTGTTAAACCGCCCTTAGACGAGAGGCTTTGGGCATCACTAAAATTCGCCGGATACCTAGCAAAACAGATTCTGCCCTTTTTCATCCTAGGCCTAATTGCAGTCAGCTATGTTCAGGCGTACCTGCCAGAAGACATTGTAGGGACTTATCTAACAGGAGTTACAGGCGTTTTGATTGCCTCGGTTATCGGCGGACCGCTGTACACGCCTACGCTGGTTGAAATAGTTTTGGGCAAAGGCATGTTTGAGCTTGGAATGTCTAAAGGCGCTTTGTTGGCTTGGCTTATGGGACAGCCTTACGATGTTGCCAACGCGCTGGCGGTGTCGCGGATAGCACGGTGGAAAGTCGTGCTGACATACATGATAATAGCGTGGGCTGGAAGCGTAGCTTTCGGCTTTCTGTATGGCGTGCTTAGCGGGTCGTTGTAACCTATGGCAAAAGAGAGAGAAAAATTGGAAGCGAACGTTTGTTCATGCACGCAAGGGGCTGTTGACCTTCTGAAGAGCGTAACGCCAGTTAAGGAAGGAATGCTTAAAGAAGCAAGATGCAGAGGTTGTGGCAAGGCTTTCCTAACAAACTTTAGCACAGACCTTTGCTTTGACTGCCGAAGAGAAAATGGGGAGAAGTGAAGCTTACGGCGCACCCAAGTGGAGCTTGGTATCCGACTGTCTTTCCAGATAAGTGCGACGGATGCGCAACACTGGGAAAGCCACGCTGTGTAGAGTTCTGTCCGAACGGCGTTTTCTCAATTGTGAACGACAAAGTCGTTGTTGCCTTTCCGCATAAATGCGTGGATGGTTGCACGGCTTGCGAACCCGTCTGCCACAAGAAGGCTATCAGTTTTCCCAGAAGAACAACAGCTTTCGCTAAGTTAGAAGATGAAGATAAGGGGCTGCTTCGCAGAACAGTATGCGAAAACTGTGGCAAGACTTTCTGGACGAATAGGGATGTTGATGTTTGTATGGATTGCGAGGGCAAGCGGTAAGTGGCTGAACTGCTTGAAGCGGTAAGCTGTTTTTTGTTTGTTAAGCTGGATTGCGAGTTCGCAATTTTTATATACTCTTTTTAATGAGCTTATTCGGAATCGGATGGAAGATTATGAAACGAATAGTAATAATCCTCTCCGCGTTCGTTTTGTTGCTCTTTCCCGCGTTTGTGCAGTCGCGTTTAGCTGACCCTCAAAAAGACGTTACTGAAATTTCTGGAAACTTGGTGATTGGTGGCAATGATGTTTACGTGATGGAAGGAGATTACGTTGTGAATGGTAGTGTGCTTGTTGAGGAGAACGGTACTTTGGTGATGAGGAACGCTTTTGTGAATTTCACATTGCCCGCTGACGGAAGCTTCAGCATGACTTTTTCTAATCCTGTTGGTGGCAATCCGAGGCTTGTTGTGGAAGAAAACGTTACCATTTTCGCTAACCGTCTTATGACGGTGTATTTCCTTGGCAACAGCACGGCCGAGATTAACCAGCTTGCCGTGAATTCGAACGTTGCTTTCAACTTGAATAGCGAGTCATCAATAACGGCTGCGAACTCCACTTTTCCCTACATGACCTTCTTTTACCACTATTCAACTGGCGCTTTCCATAATTGCTCGTTCGGCGGGTGCTATCTTTATGGGAATTCGAGTGTTGCCTACGAAAACTGCACTTTGAAATGGCTGAACGTTATGCAGGATGCCTCGGCTCAAGTTAAAGATTCCACGGTGGCTAATGGCTTAACTTTAAGCATGGAAAACGCGAATTGCGCGGTGGATGGGCTTAAGCCCGGCTTGTATACTCTTTGGGATTTCAGGCTTGAGTGTGACGTTGAGGTTGCGATGGGCGGTCATGCGCCGCATCTGGTTATGGATAATGCTTGGGTGGAGACTTGGTCATTTATCTTCCTAGGGTTCTCGAACGCCACGTTTTTAGATTTTCAGAATGGGCGGCTGACTCTTTATGGTTACTCGTGTGTTCAAGCGTCCTCCTCGTATCTTGATACGATAGCCGCTTACGATAATGCGGTTTTCAGGGTTAACGATTCTACAACGAGGTGGGCTTACCTGTTTGGTTCCTCGACTGTTGTTGCGGTAAATTCGAGCGCGCTTTACCCTACGATTCAGGAAGAAGCTAAGGTTTACGCGTATTATTATCTTTTTGTGGAGGTTAAAGACCTTGTGAACGTTTCTGTTCCAAACGCGACTGTCAACATTTATCCTGAGGGCGCGGTGGTGCCCGAGTTTTCTGAGGTTACTGATGACGACGGAAAGGCGTTTTTTGTGTTATTCGGCAGCATAATTAATGCCACAGGGGGGTATTCTGTTGGTCCTTATACTGTTGAGGTGGTTTACGGGGAGTATTCGCAGAACGAGACGGTGTTTATGTATGGGAATGTGGAGGTTACTGTGGTTTTGGATTTTGTTCTGCCCGAGTTTTCTGTGGGTTTGTTTCTGCCGCTGTTGCTGGTTGCGTCTTTGATTTTGGTTGTTGTGCGTAGAAAGGAATGTTTGTTTTCTGCGTGAAACAAGGTTTATAGCGTTCTCTGGCATAGTCTTTTTTGATGTTGCTGAAGAAAGAGGAAATCTACGGGGAAAGGGACTAGTTTGACTATGGTGTTGGCTAAACGGTTCTTTTTCAGAAAGCGTCACTTTGCCTTGTTTAGTGTTTGCTTGCTAGCTGTTCTCTGTTTGTCTTTCCTTGTTTCTGGGATTTCTGCCGCTCCACCAGAACCTGTTCCCATCGAGTTTTTCTATTGGGACCCTTCGACTGACCCTAACATGTGCTGGACCTGTCCCGGGTGGTTGTCTTCTTATGAGGATTTTGTTAATAAGTCATTGATTTTGAATAGTACTGAGGCGTTTTATGGGGATAAGGTGCTGGTTGAGAGGGTTGATTATGAGTCTTCTGAAGGGAAAGCCCGTATTGCCGAGTATAAGCAGGTGAACATTACTGTTTCGAGGAACTCTTTTGTTATTGCTCATGCGTATTTGCTTTAGGGTTTAAACGTTACTGAGCAGGATGTTAGGGAGGTTGTTGACGCGGTTTTGGCTGAGGCTGAGCCTCCGCCTCCTCCGCCTTCTTCCATGTCTTTTTGGGCGGTTTTGGCTTTGTCTTTTACTTTCGGCTTTTTTGAGACGTTTTCGCCGTGTTTGATTGCGATGTTGTCGTTTGTTTTGGCTTATTCGGCTGGGGATGAGGCTTCGTTTTGGGCGAGGTTTGGCAAGGTGATGGTGTTTGCGGTGGGTTTTGTTGCGGCGACTGTTGTCGTGTTTTCGGTTTTGGCTTTGGGCGTGGCGGGCCTTTCGGTTGTGCTTGGTGTTCAGTTTGTCATGATGTGGGTTATCTGTGTGGTTGCTTTGGTTTTGGGTTTTCACCTGCTTGGTTTTAGCGTTTTCAAGTTGTTGAAGGTTGAGGTTGAGACGAAGCCTGTGGTTCAGAGGTTGACGCGTAGGTATGCTTTGAGTTTTTTGGGTTTGGCTTTTTTGGGTTTCTTGTTTTACTTTCTTGACCCGTGTCTTGCGCCCGTGTTTGTGGCTATGCTGGGGACGTTTGAGGAGGCTTTGCTTTTGGAGTCTTTAGCTGTTATCGTTTTTGTTTTCTGTTTAGGGGTTATTCTTCCATTCTTTTTCATTGGGTTGCTTGCGGGTTCTATTTCGCGGTTGGCTAGAAGCGCTTACAGGCAGAAGGCGAGGATTCGGGCTTTAAGCGGGCTGATTCTTATAGGCTACGCGATATACCTCATTGTTACTTATTTGCTGTCTCAGTATGGCTTGCCGTAACCGTAACCCTTTTCTGCTTGGTGTACCTAGTTAGTGTTATGCCGAAGGATGATGAAAGGGATAAGCTCTTCGAGAAGATTAGAAGAACCTTGGAGTTTACGGAGCTGCTGAAGCTTAGCGTCAAGGTTGTCGTGGTTGTTGGCGTGTTGCCGACGGTTTTGTGGGCGGCTGTTTTCACGCCTTTGTTTTTGATGGGGCATCTCGACATGGTTGCGGGTTTGGTTGTGCTTGTGGTTTTTTATGCGGGGGCGTTTGTTTTGTTGCCTTTGACGATTTTGATTATTGGGGATTTGCTTGGCGGGAAGCGTGAGCTGGAGCGGGTGGACGAGAGCCCTGTTATAATGGGGGATACTGAGGAGTATCTTAGGCACCTGAAAAGCGACGAAGAAGAAGACAAATGCAAAAAAGACTAACAACAACAGAAACGCAAACAACTTGAAAAGCATATCTTCTTCGACGCGAAATTCGGGCAGTTGGTAAAAGCCATGCATGACCTATTTATAAGGGGGTCTAAGTTTTTGCGCAGCCTAACAGCGCCACCACAAAGCTTCCGTGAAAGCCCTTAACTACCTTGTTTCTTTACCGCTTCAGCCTGCAAACGGCTTCTCTGCTGATACCTTTGGTAAACCTCGGTCGCAACCACGCACGTGCCAATCCCAAAAATCAGAAGCAAAATCTCGAAAACCGTAAGAAACGGGTTCGACTCAAACACCAAACTAGCCCTACCAGTCAAGCTTACAACGAGAATGTAGATGGAAACAAGCGAAGACGCTATGGTAGCACCCATCCCAATCGAGAACAGCACAAACTTCAAATCGCCGTCAGTCATTTCAACCAAAAAAACATAGCCACACTCCAGCCCAAAAAAGTTATGAAACAACAATAAAG
>JAWAPV010000037.1:0-10268 GCA_038894255.1 Bathyarchaeia archaeon | reverse complement strand
GTCTTGGAAATGGCCGGAGTCGACACGACTCGAACGACAACCAACAACGTTCACGAGATTGCCAAGACGCTCGGCATTGAGGCAGCCCGAAACGCGTTGATACATGAGGCTCGCAGCGTTCTGGAAGACCAAGGTCTAGACGTTGACGTCCGACACGTCATGCTCGTCGCCGACATGATGACTTCAACCGGCGAAGTGCAGCAGATAGGTCGACACGGCATCAGTGGCAAAAAATCAAGTGTTTTGGCGCGCGCGGCCTTCGAAATCACCGTGCCCAACATTGTCGAAGCGGCGGTGAAAGGCGAAAGCGACCCGTTGGAAGGTGTGACCGAAAACGTAATAGTAGGGCAATCCATACCGATTGGCACAGGACTCGTGGAGCTTTACATGTCAACATTGAAACCTAAGGAAGAGAAAAAGAAATGATAGACATAAACAAGGCAATAGCCGCTGCTGTTCGAACAGGAAAAGTATCCTTTGGAACAGCCTCGGCTCTGCAAAACGCGAAACTTGGAAAGGCAAAGCTGATAGTGATTGCCGCCAACTGTCCCAAACAAATCCGCGACGACATCGAGTATCACTGCAAACTTTCAGGCGTGCCCTTTATACTCTACAAGGGCTCGTCTGTGGATTTGTCCAGTGTCTGTGGAAAACCCTTCCCGATGTCAGCGTTAAGTATAAGAGAGCCCGGTGACTCTGAAATCTTGAAGCTTACAGAGGAATCAGAGGAAGAAGAAACCATCGGGGGCAATGAATGACCAGCGGCATAAAGTTCACAAGCAACGAGATGCGGTATATCGCCCTCTTCGAGAGCATAACTAATGCCAACGCCAAAGACTGCATAGTGGACGAGGAGCAGGGACGTGTAATCTTCATCATCAATGAAGGCCAGATTGGCGTGGCTATCGGGCGGGGTGGAAGAAACATTCACACGCTTGAGAGGATGACTGGGAAAAAGCATGAGATAATTGAGTATTCTGGTGACCCTGTCAAGTTCATTAAGAACGCGTTGAAGCCCGCGGTGGTTAAGGAAGTGCGAGTCAGCGAAAGACCAGACGGCAAGAAAATCGCGGTGGTAACTGTTAACCCGAAAGATAAGGGTGTTGCCATCGGAAAGAATGGAAAGAATGCTGAGCGCCTCCGTTTTCTCGCAAAAAGGTACTTCCAAATACAGAATATTAGCATAACCTAGAGGTTTCGGCATGACTGTTGAGCAGTTTCTTGGAAGCCCGCTTCTAATCCTCGCTGTAATACTGTTGGTTGACGCTGTTGCATTTATTTTTCGAAAAATAAGAAAATAAATGGGAAGTTGAGACTGCAGCTTCTAGCAACAGATTCTCGTCTTGACTAGTAACGAATTTCCGTTACGCGCTATAACAGTATCTTCAGTCGTTTTCAGAATTACTTTGCCATTGTTTGAAAGGAAAACCTTGTCTGCAGCTCTGTAAACAAGCTTAGAGTCTTTAGCAATCAGCAAGTCAAAACTTTCGTTTCTTGGAAAAGCAAACATAACGCCTTTGCCTTCCCATTCGCCATGCAAACCCACGCGGCGCTGCATCTCATTTTCACCGAAAAATCGGTCGCAGAGTGCTTTTGCTTTTGCGATAAACTCTTTTTCGCTTTCATAATTCATGCTTTCTAATTCTTCTTTGTTTACAGCGCCTAGTTTTTGCCGTAGTTCTTCAGCGTCTTTAAGCACGAGAAAGGGTTCAGTAATTTCTTTCTCTACGGATTTGCCAACGGCGCCCTTTTTTGTTTCAACAATGGTGTCTAGCATGAATTTGCAGTTGCCGTGAAACACGAACCCGCTAATCTTGCCCTGCTTTTTAAGTGGTACCGCAAGAGTGTTCTTGCCGATTTCAACAATGCCATTTTCCGTTTTCCACAGCATTATCGCCTCATTAGCCTTTAGAACAGCTTCTTCCAGCTCGTAGCCGCGCCAGTTCATTCCTGCTCTCTCCTTTCAATAAACCTTGTAATCCGCATGGCCATCTTGAAAGCGGCTCGGCCTGGCATGGTAATCAAGTAGCGTCCTCTGACTTTTTCTTGAACCACGAATCCGGCCTCTTCAAGCACGTCTAGGTGACTAGAAAGTGTGCTTGCGGTTATTTCCGGAAGCTTTTCTTGAAGCTCGTTGATGTATTTTCCGCCGCTTGCAAGCTCCTTAAGTATTTTTAGTCGATGCTCTTGGCCAAGCGCGCTCATGGTTTCTGCTACTTTCGAGATGCTTACCTCTGGTTCTTCTGGCTCCTCGTGTTCTCTGTGGTGTATGGCCAGGTGTGCGGGGCCACAGTGGGCTTTGAAGTCTCCTTTTGAGCGGATTATCTTCATGTGGTGTCTGGGTCCTATGAAAACGGATTTTTCCAGTTCGCCTTCTATGCCTTCTGCGACGCTTTCCATTACGTCGTCCATGTAATTGCGTATTTGGCTTCCGACATCTATGTAGATTCCGTGTCTTCGGTTTTCTTCTTTCGCGGTTTTTTCGTTTAGTTGTTCTTTGAGTTTAGCTATTTCTTCTTGAAGCTTTTTCAGTTCTTCTTTGATTTCTTCAGTCATTTTCGTTTTTCTCCATTCTAAAATCGATTTATATCAATTTTATTTCGACAAAAACCTAATACAAATTGAAAAATATAAACTTTGCGAAACACTCCACGCAAACAAAAACAGCATCACATTTTAGCTACCTGCTTTTTCTTCTTGTCTGCTCATAAGCTTCTTTCTGTTTCAACCATTCATCATACTTCTCAATTAAACCCTTAATCTGGCGCTCTACAAACTCGGCGACGTTCCAAAAAGGCAATTCCATATCCTTTATCGCTCTCTGCGCTTTCTCATAATCCTCTCTTTGGATTTCTAAGCATTCGTACTCGTCTCCTAGGATGTGCAGTCTCCACCTTATGGCGTCACGTATGAACTCGTCTTTTGTGGGAAAACCCAAATGCTTGTTTTTTTCTACGAAACGTTCAATTTGAGCCAGCAGTTCGGGTGGAACGCTTACAGATTGAGAAAGAAGGTTTTCGATTGCATCCGTATAGGTCTGCATTCGCATGGTTTGGGCTGTAAGTTCGCCAAGCAAGGCAGTTAGTTTCAGGTGGGCGTCGTCTGAGATTCGCAAGGTTTTCATGATTAAGCCTCATGTGTAATTTGTTCAATAAGACTAATAAAGCTTTTCAGTGTAATAATTATACAAAGAACGCGAGGTACAAACAATGAAACACCACATAGGCCTCACAATAGACGCAAAACTCCTCAAACAAATAGAAACAATAAGAGGCAGAGAAAAACGCAGCACCTTCATAGAGCATCTCATCAAGCTTGGACTAAAAGCTTACACGCAAGAAAGCAATGACTTTAAACAAGATTTAATCAAAAATACAGAACATGCCATAGCGAAACCTTCCACTCATGTTCTTCCATAATTTCCTTACGTGAAAGCAAGAAAAGTTTCAATCAATATAAAACACAGTTTTTTAAGGATGAAAACGCGTTCACAGGCTGGCTTGCTTACTTATTTTTTCCATTTTTTGGTATCATTTGAAACTAAAAATCGTACTAAATCATTATTTATAGGCTAATAGAAGAAAGTTTCGTAAAATATATAAAATGAATCAGTGAAATATTACGCGCCCATTTTTCGAGTGGGTATTCAAGAAGAATAGGAGAAGGGAAAATGAAGAAAAAAACAGTAGCAACAATAATGCTAGCAATTCTTTTTGCAAGCATTTTTCCATATGCAGTAGCTGCGGTTCAACCCTTTATACTTTCAGGAGGAGAGCTAAAAACAGCGAACTTTAATCTGTGGGGTGGAATCAACGGCACAATATACACAAGCATTCCTTTCAACGTTGACGCTGCAGGCGTGGGAAACGTCGGCCTAAGATTAACGTTGTATGGCTTGAACATGAGCCGCATTTTCTATGAAGGCGGCTGGGTTTGGCCGCCAGACCCTGCAGACTTGGGCGCCATCGTTGACGTGGGTATAACCGGGACAACGGCTTTGCAGTTTGACATGGTGAACGCGGCATGGTTCCAGCTACACAGTAGCTGTGGTGCTGGAGGAGGCACGTGGAACGACCAAAGCGGCAAATACAACCACACTTATGGAAACGTTCGAAAATGGCTTGTTCAAGGCTGGCATAGAGGGGTTTCTGGAGGAAAAGTTTTCCCAGACGACCCAACGCACCAATATAACGTGGAACGTTTTGTTCCCAATGACCCCATGTGGGGCAACACCTACATGCCCGGCTACAAGCTGCCGTATGACGAGTATCAAACATTTGACTTCAAAATTGAATACATTCCGCTTGGTAGCGGACAATACAAGATGCAGGGTTGGATACGGATGCATGCGGCGGCCTCTTGGGACGAGATGTGGCACCTCAATTGGCCCTATAAGTGGCAGTGGAACAAGGCCATAAACAACGTTGCAAACCCAGAAGACGCATGGGTGAAAATAGGCGGGCATCAACCAGACGGCGGTGAAAGAATAATCTCTGGCTGCGATTTTTCCGCGGTATATCCTTTTGTTATTATAGCTAATTGGGGAACAACGCAGACGCAATATCACTATGTGAGCTGGGAAAAAATCGTAGTGGAAGCAACGCCTGCAACTCCTCCGCCGGAAATGTGGGTTGACGACGACTGGGCAGGCTTGCCCCAAGGCACCGAGGTGCAGCCTGGCAAGTTCATTGGCTACAACGCCTTTGCAACAATAAACGAG
Source organism: Bathyarchaeia archaeon (assembly GCA_038894255.1). Classification (GTDB taxonomy): domain Archaea; phylum Thermoproteota; class Bathyarchaeia; order Bathyarchaeales; family Bathycorpusculaceae; genus JAWAPV01. The sequence continues at coordinate 5,548 of JAWAPV010000037.1, read as the reverse complement.
GCAATCGACGCTGCAGCTTCAGGCACGTTGATCCACGTGTATGGCGGGCTTTACGCTGAAACGCTCTACATTAACAAGACGTTGACTATAAAGGCGGAAAGCACTCCCGTGGTGAAGGGCAGCAAGCTGTTCTCCATGGATCTTGGCGACCGCGAATCAGTAATCTTTGTAGAGAACGCTGAAAACGTTGTCTTAGAGGGCCTTGACATAGAAGGCGACGGTCTAGGGCCTGGGCCTGTTAGAAGCTACGCTGTGGTGTATGAAAACTCGAGTGGAACTGTTAGAAGCTGCACCATTTCTCCCAACACTATAGGCGACATGTATAGCATTGGCATTGCAGGATGGGCAAGGTCAGACTTTACGGTTGAAAGTTGCCTAATCAAGAACTTCGGTAGAGTCGGAGTTTACGCCACGAACGTGGCCAAAATACGCGTTATCGGCAACGAAATTGTTGGCCAAACCTACTCGCAAAATAACCTTGTGAACTACGGCATTGAAATTGAAGACTATGGCGGAGCATCAACAGCAGAAATCGTCGAAAACGAAGTTTATAACAGCGATAACACGCACGAAAGCCCATTATGGTCTTCGGCGGGCATCATCATTGACATTTGGAGGATGTACTATGACTTGCCTCCTTCCACGGTTTCAATACTTAACAACAACATCCACAATAACTATGAGGCCATTGAAGTGGTTTCAAACCCCTATTTGTACGCGCACTACAACAACATCTACAATAACCGCTACGGCGTCTGGACCGACCCTGACCTCTATGGCGGAAACGCTGTTTTTGATGCGCGTTTTAACTGGTGGGGCGACGCAAGCGGGCCCAATCAGACCACAACTAACCCTAGCGGTTTAGGAAACGACGCTGGCGACTATGTGGATTACAGTCCGTGGCTTGACGACCCCTTCGAGGTTACTCCGAGAACCTACCATGTGAACCCGACTGGAACCATACAAGAGGCAATAGATGAAGCGGCTTCAGGAGATACCGTAGTAGTGCATGAGGGCACATATTCCGAGCAACTTAAAATCAACAAGAACCTTACTGTTCGCGGGCTTGCAGGAGCCAAACTGGTTGCCCCAGACACGAGAAACACCTACACCATTCCAGAGTCCTCTGCAACTTTTGACCCCATAATTTTCGCTTTCGGCGGCACCGAAACGGGCGGAGCAGTATCTGGTTCGGAAACCATAACCGTCACAGTGGAAGGCTTCGAGGTTGACGGCGGAAACAAGGCGGCAGCCTCTCCAGTAAGGTACGTGGGCATTCTCTTCCGCAACACGCAGTCAAGCAAGATTTCCAGCAACTCGATACATCACATGTATGACGCGGATGGAAAAGGAAACGGCCCGCAAACCTTCGGCATACTCGTCTACGGATATTCTGATGTTACCATAGAGCATAACCTTGTCAGAGACTTCAGCCGCGGCGGCATAGCCGTCCAAGGAGACGACGGCGCTTTACCCGACCCCGTGGCTAACATCCAGTTTAACGATGTTGCAGGAAACGGGCTAGAGATTGAAACAGGATGGTGGGCTGAAAACGGCATTCAAATAGCATGGGGTGCTGGCGGAACAGTTTCAAACAACACGGTGACCGATTGCCAAGTAAACAATGAATACTGGGTGGCTACTGGAGTGATGGCCTACAAAGCCGCAGACGGCGTCGACATTCTGGATAACCTCGTTTTAGAATGTGACGTAGGCATAGCCGTTGTTTCGCCGTCCTTCGACGTGGTCAGCGGAAACTTGGTTATAGGCTGTTCGTGGGAGGGAATACGCCTCGGGTGGCCAGTTAACAACTGCCTAGTCACTAACAACACGGTTTCCCAGAGCTGGGCGGGCATAGGCGTCTGGGACGCTTCAAACAACATAATCGAAAGCAACGTGCTGGAGCAGAATGAGTATGGCATATACATGGATGGGGCTTCCCACAACAACATGATTCTGCACAACAACATCCACAACAACTCAGTGGACGGAGTGCACATAGAGCCTTACGGCGGAGAAGACCCTTCGGGAACAAAAATCCACTACAACAGCATCACGGGCAACGGCGAGTATGGAGTTTACAAGGCAGGCACCGAAATAGTTGACGCAACCTACAACTGGTGGGGCAACGCTACAGGACCTTACCACGGCTCAAGCTGGACTTACATGGGCGAGCCTTACGGCCCGCACTATGGGCTCGGAGACAAGGTAAGCGACTACGTCCTCTACTATCCATGGATATTCGTTGTACACGACGTAGCCGTTGTAAATGTTTCGGTTTCGCCGACATCCGTGTTTGCTGGGCAAACAGTCGACATAAACGTGACCGTTGAGAACCGAGGAAACGACTATGAAAACTTCACAGTCACAGTCTTCTATGACGGCAACCCAATCTCTAGCTTAGCCGTTGTTAATCTGGCTCCAGAACGGAACACCACGCTGTCTTTCGCGTGGGACACCACAGGCATGCCGCGTGGCAACTACACCATAAAAGCCGAAGCCAGCACAGTACCGTACGAAATCGAAATTCTAGACAACGTTCTAATCGACGGCACGGTGGAAATATTGTGGCATGACGTTGCCATAGTGGATGTTACCGCAGACCGCGCATGGGCCTACCAGGGGCACATGGTGGGCATCAACGTTACAGTCACCAACGAAGGAGACTCCAACGAAACAGTAACGGTAACCCTCTACTACAACATCACCGCAGGGCAGGCAGTAGGCAACCAGAGCCTTAATTTGCTTCCAGGCGAGAACCAAACTATAACGTTCTCTTGGAACACAGCAGGCGTACCTTACTGCCACAACTACACCCTCACCGCGGTTGCCACCCTAGAGCAGCCAGACAACGACCCGGCAGACAACACCTTCACAGACGGCAACGTGAAAATCAGGATAATAGGCGACGTAGACGGCAACGGCACAGTCAACATGTACGACCTCTGGCTTGTCTCGCTGGGCTTCGGCACAACATACGGCGACCCGGCTTGGAACCCCGACGCAGACTTCAACCTCGACGGCTGGATAAGCATGATTGACCTTTACCTCGTAGCATCCAACTTTGGAAAAACCTGCCCATAACAAGAAACCTTCACTCAACTCCCTTTTTCTTTTTCAAAAGATGACAAGTGGGCCGGGAGAGATTTGAACTCTCGACCTTCCGGTTATCAGCCGAACGCTCCAGCCAAGCTGAGCTACCGGCCCACCTCCCGCAAGGCACTATTCTAGTAACCTCAACGTGTTTTTAAGGATTTTCGGAACACTTTTAATCAGTTGCCAACTACTCTTCAACTGCGAAATGGGAGGGCCCGTAGCCTAGCACGGATTAAGGTGTCGGCCTTCGGAGCCGGAGATCGTGGGTTCAAATCCCACCGGGCCCGCTAAATACTGTTCCTATGCACATGTTTGATATGCTTCCAAAATCTTAAATAAATCAATAAAGTAGTATTTTGCTTGCAATGAAAGCGGTAGAGATATATATCAAAACAGAAGAAAGGCTTCAACCTCCTCCTGGTGGAAGTTATGCAGACTATGATGCTCATCCATGTTGGCAGAAACACAATATTCAGAGAATAATCCCTCCAGACCAGGAAAAAGCGCTAAAAATCTTGAAGGCAGCAGCAGAACAAAAGAACATAACATTGAAAATTTATGACGTTAAAACCTTCTCTGGCAAGATTAAAGCGTTCATCCACGGTATTAGAACAACGCCATTCACCATCATAGGCACTAAAAGAATAGAAGGAATAGCCAATCTGGACGCACTCGAAAAAATTATTTAGTCCATATTGTTTCATTAAACCAGCATTTTCAACATGGGGAATTTAAATGAGGATTCAAACCTGTTCGGGCCCGCCACCTTTTCTTTGGAAGAATGCGTGTTGACGTTTTTATGTGGCTGTATTGCGTGTCGGTGAAATGGAAAATGTTTTCAACGCGTCAAAACCATAGTCTATGCGGCTGTGACTTGGATGGGCGAAACCGATAATCAAACTCCTTCTATAGTTCTTGAAGGAATTTCAAAGAGATACGGCCGCTTTTTGGCTTTGGATAATGTTTCTTTTCAGGTTAACCGCGGCGAGGTTTTTGGGTATATTGGTCCAAACGGTGCTGGCAAGACTACCACGATAAAGCTCATTGTTGGGTTGCTGAGTGACTTTGAGGGTAGCCTAAGAATAGAGGGTCATATAATGCCTAAAGAAAGAAGTGAAGTTCACAAAGTGCTGGGTTACCTTCCCCAGAACGTGGCTTTTCAGGAATGGCGCACAGTTGATCATGCTCTCCGAACTTTTGGAAAACTTTCGGGGCTCAGCGAGAGCGAATTAAACGAGCGCATCGAAGAGGTTTTAGACCTGGTTGGTTTGTCAAACGATAGACACAAGAAGATTTCGCAGTTGTCTGGCGGCATGACTCAAAAGGTGGGTTTGGCGCAAGCGCTTATTCACAGGCCAAGGCTTCTGGTGCTGGATGAACCGCTTGGCGGACTGGATCCTGCCAGCCGGTACCAGATTAAACAGACGATAGTCAAGCTTGCTAAGGCTGGAGCAACCGTTTTCTTTTCTTCACACATACTAAGCGACGTTCAAGACATTGCAAACAAGATTGGCATATTGAACAAGGGCCACATAATGCGAGTTGGCACGCTGGAAGAACTCAAATCCCAGTTTTCTATCGATAATAATGTAGAAATAACCTTGTCTTATGATTCGGGGCGTTGGAAGAAACTTGAATCTATAAAGGGAGTTAAGAGCATAGAGCAGCAAGCGCCTAACAAGCTTGTTGTTCACCTTGAAGATCAAATCAATGTTGATGACACTTTGCAGGAGCTAATCAAGCAGCTGATTGCTTTTGGCTGTAAAATCCGAAGCTTCAACCCTGTTTCGCCAACTCTGGATGAGATGTACCTGAAGTATGTTCAGGAGCGTGGAAACGCGTGAGCTTTGCGCTGCTTGTGAAAGACGAAATGAGAGGTTTCTACAAATCCAGAGTAATGATTTTCTTGTGGTTCGGGCTGCCCCTCTTGACCATGCTGTTACGTTTTTGGGCCTCTCTTCAAGGGGGAGAAATTCCGTTCACTGCTCTTTCAGCCGTAATAACGTCCAGCATAGGCGGAACCCTCTCTTCGGTTATGCTTACGGTTTCAATAATAAACGAGAGGATTCAACGCGTTTACGACCTGTTCCTTGTAAGACCCGTGAAAAGATGGAACATTATAGTTTCCAAGTTTCTAGCCGTTTACGCCTGTGTAGCCGCCGCCAGCTTGCTTTCTCTCCTTTTAGGGTTAGCAATCGACTACGTTAACATGGGCGGGGTCTCTGAAACTGTTTTGAACGACACTGCCCTATCGCTGGTTACAAGCCTTTCTATGATGGCGGTTTCAAGTTCTGCAGGCGTCCTTATCGGCGTGGTGGCTCCCTCCGTTCTGGTCGGCGTTATTCTGATTATTTACGGGGGAAACCAGATTTCAGCTCTGCCCATGATTCCGACGATTTTGAATATTCCGAATGCTAAGGTTTTTACGGTTACGCTTGGAGCCGTAACCACA
>JAWAPV010000036.1:0-10399 GCA_038894255.1 Bathyarchaeia archaeon | reverse complement strand
CAAGGTTTTGGCCCGGTGGCTTTCCAGAGACAGAATGGCCAGAAGATCCTTCGCCGGGTAGCGCACGTACGCCCCGGGATGCTTCGATCTCTTCCTTTCCAATTTGAGGAAAATTTATGGGAATCAAAGCTTTTTTGCACCCTTTTCTGCTTTTTTATGGCTGTTTTGTATTAATAACTTCTATGGAGCAATACGACTGAGATTTTATTCTACTTTTTGAATGTTCATGTGGCTTGTTGCGTTTCCATTTTTTAGACCGTTATAAATAATAGCTAGGGGCATCGTAAAATCGTTTTGTGCACGAGGCTTGCGAATGCCAAAGATTGGCGTTTACGTTTGCCATTGCGGTCTTAATATTGCAAGTGTTGTCGACGTAGCCGCGGTTGCGGAGTATGCCAAGAGCCTACGTGGAGTGGTTATTGCGAAAGATTATACTTACATGTGCTCTGAACCCGGACAACGCTTAATCCAAGAAGACATTAAGAAGCATAAGCTTGACAGAGTAGTTGTCGCAACGTGTTCGCCGAGAATGCATGAGGAAACCTTTAGAAAAGCGGTTGCCGAGGCTGGGTTAAACCCTTTTCTTTTGGAAATTGTAAATTTGCGTGAGCACGTTTCCTGGCCTCATTCTCATGAGCCTGAAAAAGCAACGGAAAAAGCCAAAGCGCTTGTGAGGATGGGTGTGGCGAGAGCTCGGCTTCTGGAGCCTCTGGAAAAGCGCAGAGTGCACGTGGAGCGTCAAGTTCTAGTTGTCGGCGGCGGCATCGCCGGGATTCAAGCTTCTTTGGATTTAGCGAATGCTGGATTCAAGGTTTATCTTGTTGAAAAGGCGCCAAGCATCGGCGGCCGCATGGCGCAGTTGGATAAAACCTTTCCTACGCTGGATTGTAGTGCATGCATATTGACGCCTAAGATGGTTGATGTCGCGAAGCACCCGAACATCGTGCTGTTGACGAACAGCGAAGTTACGAACGTGAAGGGCTTTGTTGGAAACTATGAAGTTTCCGTTTTAAAGAACCCTCGGTATGTGGAAGAGTCCAAATGCGTAGGCTGCGAGCTGTGCGTGCAGGTCTGCCCAGTTAAGGTTCCAGACAGGTTTAATGAAAACTTGAGCCAAACTCGAGCAATATCTGTTTATTCGCCGCATGCAGTTCCCAAAATCGCCACGATAAACCCAAGCTACTGTTTGAGGCTGAAGACAAAACGGAAAGATGTCTGTGGAAAGTGCGCGCAGACTTGCGAGGCTGAAGCCATAAATTTTGAGCAACAACCAGAAAGCCTTCAGTTGAAAGTTGGAAGCATAGTAATCGCCGTGGGTTCCGAAGTTTTTGACGCCTCTCGCGCATACGAGTTGGGTTACGGGCGCTTCAAAAACGTGATTTCAAACATCGAGTTTGAACGGTTTTCAGACGCTTCGGGGCCGAGTGGCGGAAAAATTGTTGCGCCAGCGACTGGTAAACCGCCAAAAAGCATAGTTTTCATTCAATGTGTTGGTTCAAGAGACAAACGTTTCTACGAGTATTGTTGCCGCGTCGGCTGCATGATAAGCCTAAAACAAGCAATTCTTGCACGCGAAAAACTAGGCAAAGACGTTGACATATACGTGTGCTATAACGATTTGAGGGCCTTTGGCAAGGGCTACGAGGAATTTTACAGGCGCGCAAGAGAAATGGGAGTTAATTTTGTGGCTGGAATTCCTTCAGACGTAAGGTGCACTCCGGAAGGGGCGCTGTTTTTTGACGTTTTTGAGAGAAGCACGAACAAAAGCTTGGAATTGCATGCTGACCTTGTGGTTCTTGCAAACGGGCTTGTGCCTAACAGTGATTTGAAGAGGATAAATGAGCTTTTCCACGTTTCTTGCAGTGCAGACGGCTTTTTGCTAGAGGCTCATCCGAAACTGCGTCCGCTGGAAAGCTCAACCGCGGGCATTTTCCTTGCAGGCACGTGCCAAGGACCAAAAGACATACCAGACACCGTGGCCCAAGCAAGCGGCGCAGCAGCCAAAGTCGTTGATTTGCTTTCAAGCGGCGAGATTGAACTTGAACCGTTAAAGGCGGTTGTTGATGTGGAGTTGTGCAGCGGATGTGGCGTCTGCGAGTCGCTTTGCCCCTTTGTCGCCATAGAGATGAAAAAAGAAGGCGAAAAGCTGAGGGCCGAAGTTGTTGAAGCAATGTGCCAAGGCTGTGGATTATGCGGCGCCTCTTGTCCCACAGGCGCCATCAAAGTTCAGCAGTATAGCAGCAAGCAGGTTCTGGCTCAGGTGCAAACGGCCTTCAAAACAACCGTGCAAAAGGAGGAGACAAACAGTTGAGTTTGGTTGACTCTATGTCGATGGCGAAGTCGAATGCTGAGGCACAGGAAAAATTGGTGGCTAAGCTTCGCGGGCGAGCTTGGCTTAACTGTTTCCAGTGTATGAAGTGCACGAGCGGCTGCACGGCGCTGAAGCTTTTGGAGCTTAAGCCTCACGAGATTGAGAAGCTTGTGAACCTTGGGCTGGTTGATGAGCTTGTGTCTTCTGAAATTATCTGGACTTGTGTGACGTGTTTGAAGTGCGTCCAGCGTTGCCCGCAGAAAGCGTCGCCTTACCACGTGATTATAGCGTTGCGTAACTTGGCGGTGGAACAAGAAGCCAAAGTTCCAGAGGAGTTTATGAAGGCGGTTTCGCGGATTCTGGAAACGGGTTTGGCTGACGCTTTCCAAGATGTTGTCTCGCGGAAAATGGAAATCTTTAACCGCGAAAAGCTGAAGCTGCCGAAGGTTCGCTCTCCGAAAGAGAATTTTCAAGCGGCTTTCATGAAGGCGTTGGAGGAGCGGTAAACTGTGAAAATCGCGGTTTATTGGGGATGCAAGATACAGACAAGCCAGTATAGCTACGAGATGTCGGTTCGTGAAACGTTTCCAAAACTTGGCGTTGAACTTGCAGAGTTACGCGAAAATCACTGCTGTGGCGACCCCGTGAAAAGCATCAACGACTTTGCAGCCTCTTATCTGGCTGTTAGAGTTCTGGCCTTAGCTAACCTTGAAGGGTTGAAGGAGGTTCTTATTCCGTGCAACCGCTGCCACTTCGTGATTTCCGAAGCCAAGCGACTCATAGAAACGAACAAAGATTCTTCAGCCAAGTTTGCAGGTTTGCTAAAGGAAGAAGGCTTAGAATATAATCCAAACATCAAACTATGGCACACCATCGACTTTCTACACGACCGCTTAGGATTGAACACACTCAAAAAGGCAGTTACCAGCCCGCTTAAAGGCTTGAAACTTGCAGTTCATTATGGCTGCCAAATACTACGCTACACAGACCTTGCTCGAGTTGACGACGCTGAAAACCCGCGAAAACTCGAGAAGCTGATTGGTGCCCTTGGCGCGGAAACCGTTGATTACAACGAAAAACTCGACTGCTGCGGCGCACACCTTACGCTAAACCAAGCAAGTTCAGCGCTAAGCTTGGCAGGCGCAAAGCTGAAGGCGCTACAAACCCTTGGCGTGGACGGACTTGTGGTTAGTTGCCCTGAATGCGGCTTAATGTTTGATGCTAAGCAGAAGGATGCAGCGGCAACCGTCGGAGGAAAGTTGAACCTACCTATTCTTTACTATACTCAACTGCTTGGACTAGCTTTAGGCGTCGAAAAAGACAAGCTGGGCTTGCAACTTAACCAGAGCCCTGTCGACCAGCTACTGTTGAAGCTTTCGGTTTAAACGCTAAACAACTTTTATATTACTATAATTCCGTAGTTAGCCTTCTGAATAGGTGAAAAGCGTATGGAATTCAGCTTTACAGAAGAACAAGAACTCTTCCGCACAGCCCTCAGAGAATGGTGCGAGAAGAACCTACCTTTAGAGAAAATTCGCGAAATGGACAGCAAAGGAGAAATCCCGCACGAAATCTTGAAGGGCATGGCAGACATGGGCTTGCTAATCATGACCGCTCCACAGGAACACGGCGGCGCCGGCGCAGACTGGGTTACTGCCTGCATTGCTGCAGAAGAGCTTGGCTACGCTGACGTGAGCATTGCCTTACCCGTTTTGTGGCTGGTGGAGTCAAGCTGGGGCTTTGTAGTTGACCGATACGCAAGCGAAGCAGTCCGCGAAGCTTGCATTCGTAAAGCAGTAAAAGGCGAAGCCTTCATTGGAATTGCCTCTACCGAAAGTGGCGGCGGCTCAGATGTCGCAGCGTTCAGGTCAACAGCCAGAAGAGAAGGCGATAACTGGATTTTGAACGGAGAAAAAATGTATATCAGCGGAACAGAAGAAGCAAAAAAACTCGGCGGCGGCTACTTTGTCATCGCAAGAACCTCTCCTGCGCCAGAAGGGGCTCCACACAGGGGAATGACGGGCTTCTACCTGCCCTTTAACGCTGAAGGCGTTGAAATAAACAAGCGATTCGAAGACATGGGCCGCATGGCGATAAGCACAGGAGGCTTCCTAATGAAAGACGTCAAGATACCCGACTCATACAGGCTCGGCGAAGTGGACAAGGGCTTCTACTTAACTATGGAAGGCTTCGACAACGCCAGAATACTAATTGCCGCAGTGTGCGTAGGCGCAGCAAGAAGAGCCCTAGACATCGGCATGGAATACATAAAAGAACGAAAAGCGTTCGGCCGACCAATAGGAAAGTTTGAAGGAATCCAGTTCGAACTGGCAGATGACTGGGCCAAGCTTGAAGCCCTAAAAAGTCTAACATACCGCACAGCATGGATGAACGACATGAAGTACAAGCATGGCAAGTTCTCGGCTCTGGAAGTAGGTAAATACATCGCTGCGTGCAAACTGATTGCGCCACACTTAGCCTTCGACATCTACAAGCACGCAATGATCTGGATGGGCGCCTTCGGCTACACGAAAGAATGCCCGCTGGAAATGGGACTACGCGGCATAATGAGCTACTGCGTCGGAGCAGAAGGAGCAACCAACATACAAAGAACAGTCATAGCACGAGAACTCTTAGGCAAAGAATACATACCCTACAAATAAACCACTAAACCGCCAACCAGAACCATGCAGAACCTATATATAGGGGACTAAGAAATCTGGCAAGACAAATATATGCTAAAAGGTCGGTTTTAGCTTGAAGCATGGGAACATGAGCCTTTATTACGGTGTCAGCCTTGTTCGGTCCCGCGGATATAGGGTTACTTCTCGAATGTTTTTTTTGCCTGTTAAAACCATTGTAAACCTTTCTAAGCCTATAGCCCATCCAGCGTGAGGCGGCATGCCATAGTCAAAAGTCTGAAGGTGATGCTTAAAAGATTCGGGGTTCAGCCCCTTTTCTTTTAGACGCTTTATCAATAGCTCCTTGTCAGCGATTCGTGTTCCTCCTGAGACGAGCTCGATGTGCCGCCACATAAGGTCGAAGCCTTCGCAGATTTCTGGCTTGCCATCGCGAGGTTTAATGTAGAAAGCTTTGGAAGCCGTTGGCCAGTTAGTAATAAAATAGTAGCCTGAGTGGGCTTTTCCTAAAGTTCTAAGTCCAATTGTGGGGATGTCCTCGCCCCAAGGAACCTCTAAGCCTTCGCTTTTCAGCTCGGCCAAAACCTCATCGTACGTAAGCCTTTTGAACGGAACCTCGGGCACCTTCACTGTGTGTTTCAGTAGCTGCAATTCTTTTTGGCATTTTTCGTTGACCCCTTTGCAAACGTGGTGAATCAGCTGTTCCAGAAGCTTCATTACTTCTTCAGCGTCCGCGAATGCTTGTTCAATGTCTATTGAAACAAACTCGCTTAGGTGTCTCCGCGTGTGAGATTCTTCAGCACGGAAAAACGGGCCTACTTCGAAAACCTTTTCGAGGCTCATTACAAGCTGCTCTTTATACAACTGTGGGCTTTGCGCTAGGAACGCGTCACGCCCAAAATAGCCGACCTTGAAAAGCGCTGCGCCGCCTTCGGTTGCTGAGCCGATGAAGCGTGGCGTGTGCACTTCAAGGAAGCCACGTTCAAAAAGAAAATTTCGAAGCTCTTCCATGGCACGATGTTGAATCTTGAAAACCGCGATGTTTTCTTCGCTGCACAAGTCTAGAGCTCGAGCGTCCAGCCGAACTTCTAGGTTCGCCGGGGTTTTTCCCGTGATGTCAATGGGTAGCTGGGGGCTTGCCTTGCCGAATATTTTGATTTCTTTCGGAATAACTTCGACGCCTCTTGCAGCCATGTCAGTCTTTTTCACTATGCCCTTTACGCCGATGCTGAACCGTTTCTGCAAACTTTCAACCTTCGAAACCACTTCGACGGCTGCCTTCTTCTTCAAAACCGTGACTTGCACGGTTCCCTCTCGGTCCTGCAGAATGATGAAGCGTAAGGCGCCGAGGTCTCGGACGTCTTGAACCCACCCAAACAGCGTTACCTCTTCTCCGTCCATCTCGGCTTTGACGTCAGCAGAATAATGCGTCCTTTTCCAGCCGTCAAACGTGTCCAACGTCAAGGCTTAAACCACCATTTTCTGTCCTAGTTTGCAAACTCTACCCGCAGAGTCATGTTCCGAACTTTTTGTGCAATTTCCTTTAAAGCCTTTACATCAAAATGCAACGGGCCACGACCACGCCTGCGCAAAATAACCCGAGTTTCCGTGCTTCCATCAGGCAACCAAATCGTGTTAATCGTTACGATGCTTAAAGGCGCGAACAAGTCCTCAAGAAACTTGCGGTCATCAACACCGCTCTCCAAAACGCGGATGTTCTTGCCTGTGGCTTCGCCTAACGCCTTGACAATCTTGTTGCCATAACCAAGAAGTCTTGGAACGTCTCCGGCGCCCACGAGAATCGCCAAGGTTTTTCCAGCGTCAACAGCCTTATGAAAATAGACGTTTTGGAGTGAGGGAAACTTGTCTTCTAAGGATAACAGCAAACGGGCAACCTTCAAATCTACTTCGCTAATCTCTCCAGACTTAACTCTAGCAGAACACTTCGGACATAGTATACCACTCTTTAAACAGAAACTGCACAGTACCGTCTTCACGCCTTAAAGCGCCCTCCACCACAAACAAAGGAGGAACGGCGGAGCCACGCAAACCTATACGCAAACGCTGCTCAGCCACTTCACTGTTCAAGCAGTATCTCGATGGTGCTAACGTTGGAAGCTTGTTTACCCTCTTCTTTCGGAGACATGTGAGCCGTTCCGATGGCAACCTGCTTGATTTTTACGTTCGGAAGGAACCTGCGTCTAACGACTTCGACGACGTCAACTGCCCTGCTTATGGCGCGTCCTCGGGCTTTGATGTTAACTTCTTTTGCTCCGCCGTGAAAGAGGGTTATGCACGCCAGTACGTAGTTCATTACTGGCTTGTTTCCGACGAGTACTGAGTTGCTTTCAGACATTTTGGCCGCCTCACTCCTTTCTTGTGTTTTTGTAGGCGCGTTAACCGAACTTTATTGACTAATAAATAGATTGCGGTCTAATTTTTATTTGAACGCTGTTCTGCGGAAATTTTTATATTATTTTGTCTGTGCGCCTTGTTAAATGTTTAAATAAGCCTCATTGTTGTAAAGCTATTTCTTGACAAATTGTTGTCACAGAGGAATATACATTGGAGAATCTGACAAGACGTTCAGCATTATTGCTGAAAATGCTTTATGAAAAAGGCAAAGTCACAAACACCTACAGCTTGCTCATGAAGCAAGATGAGCTGGCTAAGGAGCTGAAAGTCAGCAGGCAAGCGTTGAATGTACACCTTCGCAAGCTAAGAGACCTGAAGCTGATACGCACAGGAAGAGGATTCATCGATGTGACGGAAAAGGGTTTGGAAGCGCTTGGCGTCACATTGTCGCCGGCGTTTGTTTTGATGAAAATTTCGCCAACCAAAAGGATTTCCGTGTATGGAAGAATTAAGGAACTGCCTATACAAAGGGCTTTCAGGATTGCAGGCGACGTGGACGCGTTGCTTATTGTTGAACGAGGCAAACTGGATGAAACTTTGAAAAAGCTTTATTCCATCGATGGAATAGTGGACACGCGTTCATACGTAACTATCGAAACCATAAAGTAAAGGGAGCTAAAGCACAATGAAACTGTTCGAGTACGAAGCCAAAAACATACTTGCAAAGCACGGAATCCCAACACCGAAAGGAGAGCTTGCAACAAGCGCAGACCAAGCACGAGAAGCCGCGGCAAAGCTGAAACCGCCTTTGGTTGTCAAGGCACAGGTGCTTGTTGCGGGAAGAGGCAAGGCAGGCGGCATCCTTTTTGCGGCTTCGGCTGAAGAAGCAGGCAAACTGGCTCAAAAGCTCTTGAGCATGGAGATTAAAGGGATTCCAGTCAGAAGCGTGTGGATTGAGGAGCAGATTAACATAAAAAAGGAACTTTATTTCGGCATTACAACCGACAGGTTTAGACAGTGTTACGTCGCCGTGGCTTCTGCGGTTGGCGGCATAGACATCGAGGAAATAGCGGCAAAAACCCCTGAAAAAATCGTTCGGATGCCCATCAACCCGCAGCTTGGTTTACGGTCTTTTCACGCTAGGATAATCGCCAAGAAGATGGGTTACGGCGGTCCTCAACTTTCTGAGCTGGGAAGAATCTTGGAACGCCTTTACATAGTAGGCATGAACTACGATGCAGAGCTCATTGAAATGAACCCCATCGTTGAAACGGCAGACGGAAAATTCGTAGCCGCAGACGCAAGGATAATAATTGACGACAACGCGCTGTTTCGCCACCAAGAATACCAGAAAAGGCTTCTGGAAGGCGAAAGCGAACTTACCCCGCAAGAGCTTGAAGCAGTAAAAAACGATTTAGCCTACGTTAAGCTGGACGGCGACATCGGCGTGATTGGAAACGGCGCGGGCCTCGTGATGGCAACGCTTGACGCTATACAGCACTATGGAGGAAAACCCGCAAACTTTCTAGACGTAGGCGGTGGAGCAGCCGCAGACAAAATAGCTCTCGCGTTGAAAATCGTCCTATCAGACCCAAAAGTGAAAGCCCTGTTCATCAACATCTTGGGCGGGATAACCCGTTGCGACGAGGTTGCAAAAGGAATCCTTGAAGCGAAAAGAAAAGTCGGAGTAATGAAACCCTTCATCATTAGGCTTGTAGGCACAAACGAGGAAGAAGGAAAAAGAATCCTCACCGAAGCGGGAATTCACGTATTAGAAAGCATGGAAGAAGCCGCACAAAAAGCCGTGCAGCTTGCTACTCAAGGAGGAGCCTAACATGGGAATAATTGTAGGCAAAGAAACACGCGCCATTGTTCAAGGAATAACCGGAACCCAAGGAAGCTTTCACACTAAACTGATGCTGGAATACGGAACAAAAATAGTTGCGGGGCACACTCCAGGAAAAGGCGGAACCTTCTTTGAAGGAATACCCGTCTACGACTCAGTCCAAGAAGCACAGGAAAAAAACCCGGCCAACACCTCGATAATCTTTGTGCCCGCCATGTTCGCCGTCGACGCCGCGTTGGAATCAATTGAAAACGGAATCAAAACCGTAATAATAATCACGGAACACATCCCTATCAAAGATTCAATAAACCTCATGGCCACCGCAAAAAACAACAACGTAACCATAGTCGGACCCAACACGCCAGGCATAATAACACCAGGCGAATGCAAACTGGGAATAATGCCCGCGCACATCTTCAAGAAAGGATGTGTAGGCATGGCTTCGCGGAGCGGGACACTCACTTATGAGATCGCCGCTGGCCTAACAAGGAAAGGACTTGGGCAGTCCACCTGTTTAGGTCTTGGTGGAGACCCCATCACCGGCTTGAACTTCATAGACGCCCTGCGCCTATTTGAGAAAGACGCACAGACCGAAGCTGTCGCTTTAATTGGGGAAATAGGAGGCAACCAAGAGGAACTTGCAGCCAAATACATCACTGAACAAAAATACTCCAAGCCTGTGGTCGCCTTTGTCGCAGGCCGCTCTGCCCCGCCGGGAAAACGCATGGGACACGCGGGAGCCATAGTTATGGGAAAAGCAGGCACGGCTGAAAACAAAATAGAGGCCTTCCGCAATGCGGGCGTCGAGGTGGCGGAAAAGCCCGGAGACGTAGCGGAACTGTTGGCAAAACACTTAAGGAAATAACACTTGCCATTTAGTGCATGTTTTCTTCTATCCTATATATAAGGGGGCTATAACTTCCGCGCAAACGACAGAACAGCTTCATCTTTGCCTTTTTCCTTGAATATACTCTTCTACTGCTTGTTTAGCCGAAGAGTCGGGTATCTGGATTGGAGGATGCTTGAAAGCGTAGGCGCTGATGCTTAACAGTTGCCCGCTGATTTTCCGATCTAAAGCCAACTTGACAGCCCGTATGACGTCGATGACGACGCCAGCACTGTTGGGCGAGTCCTCAACCTCAAGCTTAACCTGCAATGTTAAGGGTCTGTCGCCAAACTTTCTGCCTTTCAGCCAAAGATAACAGATTTTCTTGTTGCCCAAGAAAGGCACATAGTCAGAAGGGCCAA
>JAWAPV010000035.1:0-10435 GCA_038894255.1 Bathyarchaeia archaeon | reverse complement strand
CTATTGAGAAAGTTCGGGAAATTAGGGACGAGATTGAGCGAAGAGTTAAGCTGTTATGCGGCGCAGAATGATTTCTCGGAAAATTCTTAAAATTCAGATTTTTTCGACAAGTTTAAATCTGTACAAGTTCATTATTCCTTTGCGGTCTATATGAAGGAAAAAGCGAAATGCTGCAAAGTTGACGCTGTTGTCTCAGTGGACAGCAAGGGACAGATTGTCCTCCCAAAAGACATCCGTGAAAAGGCCAAACTTGAAGCTAACGAGCGTTTGGCGGTTGTTTGTTGCGAACAGAATGGCGAGGTGTGCTGTATCGTGATGATTAAAGCGGAAAAGCTTGGGGAGGCAGTAAACAAGATGTTAAGCCCTGTTTTCAAGGAGATTTTCAGGTAGAAGTGGAGGACAGGGTTTTGGAAGAAGAGAAGATAAGGAAGCATGTACGGAAAACCTACGGTGAGATTGCGAAACGCGGAACCAGCTCTTGTTGTAGTCAAGGTTCGTCTTGCGGCTGTCGTGGCACGGCTGTTGACGCTGCCCAAAGCATGGGATACTCGATTGAGGAACTTAAGCGTGTTCCAGCCGGAGCTGTTATGGGACTGGGTTGCGGAAACCCTCTGGCCTTTGCCTCGCTCAGAGAAGGAGAAACCGTTCTCGACTTAGGCTCGGGCGGAGGACTTGACTGTTTTCTTGCTGCACGCAGGGTTGGCAAGAAAGGAAAAGTGATTGGGGTGGATATGACGCTTGCGATGGTGGATAGGGCCCGAGAAAACGCGCGCAAGGGCGGGTACAGCAACGTGGAGTTTAGGCTGGGAGAAATTGAGAATTTGCCAGTTGCTGACGGCAGCGTTGACGTTGTGATGTCTAACTGCGTGATTAACTTGTCGCCAGATAAGAAAAAAGTGTTTGAAGAAGCGTTTCGGGTTCTTAAGCCAGGAGGCAGACTGGCAATTTCGGACATTGTTCTGTTGAAAGAACTTCCTCCTGCCATTAAGAGGGGCGTGAAGGCATATGTGGCTTGTGTGGCGGGTGCCATGTTGAAGGAGGATTATTTGAGGACGATAGAGGCGGCAGGTTTTCGAGAGGTTGAGGTTGTGGAAGAAACGAGTTGTCCTCTTGGGGTAGTGACAGGAAAAGGCAACATAAGCAAGGCGTCTGTGAAGTGGAACCTGGGCACTGAGAGAGGTAAGCAAGAGAACCCAAGCCCTGTGATAAGCATAAAGATTCGCGCATTTAAGCCAAGCAAGTGAGCCCATGTGCATAACTTTTTTGGGTGCGAATATAATAAGCTGCACCCTATTCTTGACCAAGTTGTTTTACGTGAGATTATTTTTGGAACTATAGATATCTATGCGCAACAACAGACTTGCCTCGTGTAGTATAAGGATGTTTTGAAGAACATTAAAAATTGACACTTAGGGGTATGTGAATCCCCACTTATTTTTTGTTGACTAGATAGACTCCCGTAAAAATTAGCGAGCCGCCTGCGGCGACGTAAAGGTTTATGGTTTCGTTGACAAAGGCAACGGCGAAAGCTACTGTGATTAGGGGTTCTGCAAACAGGAAGGAGCTAACTTTGCTTGCGTCTGTTTGTCTGAGAACGTGGAACCATATGTAGTAGCCAAGCACCGAGCACGTGACTGAAAGGAAAAGTATGGCAAGCCACCCGTAAAGGCTCATGTTCAACGCCAGATGCGCCGAGCCTTCCAGCAAGGAGAACGGAACGAGGCATATGCCGCCGAGCATGTTGACGTAGGCTACAACGAGAAACGCATCATACTTTTCCATGGTTTTCTTGCCGATTAACGTGTAGGCGGTCCAGAGAAAAGGTGTTGAGAGCAAGATGAGGCTTCCAAGCATGGGCTCTGCGTTGCTTGGCGCGGTTGCTCTTTCGCTTCCAGCCACCACGGCGAAGGTACCACAAGCTGCAACGGCAACTCCGAGAACCTGTTTTTTTGATAGTTTTTCTTTGAAGATTCTTGTGGAAAACACTGTTATCATTATCGGCGAGAGGAGGCAAACAAGTATAGCCGCGATTGAAGCTCCTGCCATCTGAATGCCAGTGTACTGAGCTGTGAAGAAGAAGACCACGCCTGTTAATGCTAGAATCATTAAAGTTGCAAAGTCCTTTCTTTCAATATGCAAGCTGTATTCGTAGTTTCTGGCTTTTTTAAAGAAAAGGATTAGAAGGAAAAGTGCGCCCGCGACGAGGAACCTGTAGGTGGCGATTGCGATTGGGGTTAAGCCTTCTACGAGGGCGATTTTGACTACGACAAATGAGCTACCCCAGAACATGATAAGGGTTATCATAAGGAAGGCGTTTAGGGTGCTTATTGGTTTGCTATTCATAGCGCAAATAGATGTTTTTAGTAGTCTATAAACAATTGGTCCTATCGCATGTGAAAATGGGGCTTTACAACAAGGTTATTTAATGCGAGTTGGGAAGGTTTTATTGTTGGAGAAAAGGAGAAGATGCGAAAGGGTCAGCTTGTTTTGTTAACGTTTTTACTTTTCTCGTTGGCTCCTCCTCTCAAGGCTGGGGAGCCGATTAAAGTTCAGAAGACAGCAACTTACATTATTCCTCTGCGAATAGTTTTCACGGGCTACAACCCTGAAGTAGTGAACACAACCTTAATCAGCGCAAATGTGCAGAAAAGCTACCAGTTTTCTTACGGCAACCACACCGTGAACTTCACTTTTTCAATAGAATACTTTTTTGCTAACACAACCTACAACGAAGCCCTAAAAAGCCACGTTATCGCGAATTCGGTGAACGGCACAGAAACCACGTCAAAACTTAATATAACTGCCCTTCAATACCAGAAGGCAACTGGAACGAAGATGTCGATTTTTCTGCCGCAGTCGGGACGCGCAATCGACGCTAAAGCCGTGGAATCATGGTTTGAAGCTAACCCATATGCTGACAACCCGTCCGCGTGCTACTGGTTTTACGTTATGAACTTCACAGAATTTGACAGTGCAGACCACAGCCTAGAGCACTGGTATAACACAACAGAAATTGATTTAGAAGCAAACAACCCCCGAGACTTCTGGAGACTCGAATGGGACAACGCGCTCAACCCAGACGTAAAGTTTCCATATGCGGCTTTCACTTCCCAAAGCAGAATATTCTTCATCGACCCGTCAGCCTTCCAGTGGTATCTGACATGGGCAAGAATCTGGTGGGGACTAAGCGTTAGCGGCCCAAAATACGTCTATTACTATGAGGATTTAGACCAGTTTCAAGCCACGAGAGACTTGAACTCCTCAACTGGAAAGACCGACCTGGCTTACTACTTGGCAGGGTGGATCGAAGATCCCTTGAAAAACCTGTTGGCGCCCAGCCTCTATACGAGTCTCAGCATATTCTACGCCAAGTCGCTGTCGTTGCAAGCGCTTATACTGAATAACGCTTCGCAGAGTGGCTACACGAATGAGGCGATGCAGTGGATACTGAACAAGACGCTTGTGGAAGTGGCTGTTGAGGATTTGGCGCCTTTCATAGATGTGAAAGTTGAAGCCAGCTTCCTTAATTTGACTGATTATCCGGAGCTTGAAGCAGTTTTCGACAATGCGGTTGTTTACCAGCAGAACGGCTGGACCTATTACGACGGAGGTGAGGTTTTTGATGAACTTTACAATCTTCGAGAGTCTTACTTCAACTTTACCAGTGCTGATGTTGTGATTAATGGGTATGTGCTTCTCGAAAGTAACATGAGCATGCTTTACGCTGGCGGCGAATACACAGGTCTCGGCGGTGGAGGACAGATTCTCATTATGAAGAGCGTTGAGCGTTACTTTAGGCAGGACGGCGTCGCGCGTAAGTCGGGTCTCGGCGCTGTCTTCATTCACGAAGCAGGACACAACTTAGGTTTTCCTCACACTTTCACAACTGGAAGGACTCATGTGGGCGACTTCAGCTTTGATGTTATGGGTTATTACCCGCTTTCATACTTTTTTACTCAGCTTAGAAAAGACTGTTTCAGAAGACTGGTGGACGCCTATCGAATTCTGTGCTTGGAAGACTTATTGAACGAGGATATGATTATTTACAGCGGAAAGCCGCCTGTCGAAGCTATTGACGCCAAATTCAACGAGACGTATGCAAAAATCGACGAGAGCAAACGGCTATATGGCGAGCTTCAATATCTGGAGGCTTTTGAGAAAATAGTGGAAGCCGAAAATCTTGAACGCGAGTTAAGAGAAGCAATTTTGGCATACATTGCAGGGGCAGTAGTTATTAAACCAGATGGCTCAATTGAACCCCCAACAGCGCCCATCGTAAGTTCAGACAATGTGACCTACACCTTCACGGGTAACCTTAACAACACGCTTTTCATACAGAAAGACAACATAGTTGTTGACGGCGCTGGATATGCGATATTAGGCAACAAGACAGGAGCCGGTGTTGACCTTACAAATAGGCGCAATGTGACGGTGAAAAACCTGGAAATTAGAGAATTTAGCTACGGAATTTACCTAGAAAACGCTACAAACAACTACATCTATCATAACAGCTTCGTAAACAACGCTAACGCGGCTCACGTCAACGGTTTAGCAAACAGTTGGGACAACGGCTACCCGTCTGGCGGCAACTACTGGAGCGACTATTCTGGAGCAGACTTGTATAGGGGAAGCTTGCAGAACGAGGTCAACAGCGATGGAATAGGAGACACGCCCAAAGCCTTAGACGAAAACAACACGGATCGCTATCCGCTTATGAAGCGTTACAGCGGCCAGCACGACATAGGCTTGTCAGGGACAGTTTCAAAAACCGTAGTCGCCCAAGGATACAACATCACATTAACGGTAAACGTGAAAATGGTGAACTATGGGACACAAACAGAAACCTTCAACTTTTCGCTTCAAATACTCGGAACGTTCCACGAAGAAACAATTGAGCTAACTGCCAGAAACTCCACCACCCGCACCACACTTTGGAACACTACGGGTTTCGCGAAAGGCTACTACGCAATAATAGCCTATGCGACGCCTGTTCTCGGCGAAAACGACGCCGCCGACAACAACTTCACGGTCAACATCTACATAAGCGTGCCCGGCGATGTGGATGGAAACCACGCGGTAAACATGATCGACCTCTACAATGTGGCTGTTGTCTTCGGCGCTCTCCGAAGTAGCCCAAAATACGTGGCTAATTGCGACATAGACGACAACGGCATCATAAACATGCTAGACCTTTACATAGCAGCAGTCCACTTCGGACAAACAGACCCATAACGACCCTCAAAAACAATGTTGACCCTATAAATAAGGGGGCTTAGACTGTTTTCTCAGCAACAGCGACCCCGCACTTCTTCAGAAGCCTCTGCCACCGCAAATCAGTCTGCCTCTGAATCTCGTCAACCATCTTCTCAAACTTTGGACTAAACAAATGCCTAAACCTGCCCTGAACAAATAGGTAATCGCGTATAGGCTTCTTTTTCTGCGGAGCCAAAGCCAAAACCTTGCTCGGCGTGGACAACTGGTATTCGCCGTTAACTGCTTCCCAAAGCGGAAAAACGCAAGTCTCAACTGCCAAACGCGAAAGCTCAATCGACTTCGAGGGATCGCTTCGCCAACCTCGTGGGCAAGGCGCAAAAACATGCAAAAACGCAGGGCCTTCAACCTCAAGACCTTTACGAGCTTTTTGAATCAGATCTTTCCAGTAATAGGGCGAAGCAGTAGCCACATAAGGAATGTCATGCGCAACCATGATGTCCGCAATAGGCTTCTTCATCTCAAGCTTGCCCGGAACAGCAGAACCCGCCTGAGAAGTGGTTGTGGAAGCTCCGTAAGGAGTCCCGCCGCTTCTCTGAATCCCCGTGTTCATGTAAGCCTCATTGTCATATAAGACATACAAGAAGTCGTGTCCGCGCTCAACCGCGCCAGACAACGCCTGTATCCCAATGTCGTAGGTTCCTCCGTCACCCGCGATAGCGATAACGTCAACATGTTCATCCCTAATTTTGCCTTTCTTGCGCAAGATTTTCAGCGCCGACTCAATCCCAGAAGCGTTAGCAGCAGCAGTCTCGAAAGCGGTGTGCAACCATGGAACAGCCCAAGACGTAAACGGGTAGATTGTAGAAGAAACCTCCATGCAGCCCGTGGCATTAGTCACTATTGTAGGCCCCCTCGTGGCCTTCATGATAAGCCGTAGCACCGTTGCTGGAACGCAACCCGCGCATGCCCTGTGACCCGACATGAACAAATCTGGCTTTTCAACAATGTCTTTCGCGGTGAACTTTCCTTCTGCAAAACTCATCTTTCATTTTCCCTCCATCTTACTCTCTCAACCCAACATAACTAATTTTTCTCTCAACTTCTCCGGTTTGCGCAATCTTCTGCAAATCCTCGAAAATCTTGAGAATCTGCGCTGGGCTTGTGTCTCTTCCGCCCAAACCGTAAATGTAGTTAACCACCAAAGGGTGTTTGGAAGCGTCATAAAGCGCGTGCCGTGTTTCATGAAAAACCGCGCCGCCATTTCCTCCGAAACTCATGCTTCGGTCCATGACTGCAACCGCTTTAACATTTCTGAAAGTTTTGACAATGCTTTCGGCTGGAAACGGTCTAAAGGTGCGAAGCCTAAGCAAACCCGCCTTAACGCCCTTCTCTCTCAAGTCGTCAACAACCGTTTTAACTGTTCCAGCAGTCGAACCAACGCACAAAACCGCTATCTCGGCATCATCAAGCCTATACTCCTCCACCAAGCCGTCGCCATAGCTTCTGCCGCTCAGCTTCGCATACTCATCATGCACCTGCCTAATGACCCTGAAAGCGTTCAACATGGCCTCTTCCTGCTGACGCTTAAACTCAAAATAGTAGTTAGGCAACGCAACAGGACCAACGGTAAACGGGTTAGCAGGGTCAAGCCTATAAGGAACGCTTTTGCCTTCATGATTAACAACATTCGGCAATTGGCGAGTTCCAACAAACTTCTTGGCATCCTCGTCTGAAAGAACCTGAATATCTTCAAGCGTGTGGCTTAAAGTGAAGCCGTCCAAGCCCACCATGACTGGCAGCTGAACGTCGAGGTGTTCAGCAATTCTGAAGGCTTGCAATATTGAGTCGTAGACTTCTTGCGCGTTTTCGGCATAAATCTGAATCCAGCCGCTGTCGCGTTCAGCCATTGCGTCAGAATGGTCACCGTGAATGTTCAGCGGCGCCGACAAGGCTCTGTTAGCGATAGCCATGACCACGGGCGCTCGGCATCCGGAAGTCACAAAAAGCATTTCATGCATCAGAGCTAAACCCGCTGACGCGGAAGCCGTAAACACGCGCGCACCAGTTGCTGAGGCAGCCAAGCAAGCAGTCATGGCACTGTGTTCAGATTCTGTGCAAACAAACTCGGTGTTAACTTCGCCGTTTGCCACGTACTCGCTGAACTTCTCAACGATTATGGTTTGCGGAGTAATTGGATAAGCAGCAACCACGTCGACGTCTGCTTGCTTGACGGCGAACGCAACTGCTTCGTCTCCGTTCAAACCAACTATTTCCTGTTTAACAACGCCTTTCATCATAATACGCTCCTTTAAGGAAGTCTCATTGTAATCGCCTTTACTGGGCACTCGTTAGCGCATATTCCGCAACCCTTACAGAAATTCATGTCAAACTCTATGTCTCCCTTTTCAGGAACCCAGTGGATAGCGCCGTCAGGACAGAAAAGGCTGCACAGTAAACATCTAGTGCACTTCTCCACGTCCCGAACGGGCTGATAGGTTTTCCAATCCCCAGTCAAATAGGTCTTGCTTGACTTCCAACAGACACCAGCAGGCGACAACTCTCTCCAGCCTTTCTCTTTAGCTGCGCTCATTCAAACCTTACCCCCTCATAAGCCTCCTTCACAACCGCAAAATTCTTCTCAGCCACATCAGCCCTAAAACGCCCCTTAACCATCTTCTCCAACGTCCCCAAGCTAACAACTCCGGTAACCCGCGCCACTGCGCCCAGCATAGCCGTGTTTGTTATCGGCAAATTCAAAATCTTTATCGCTATCTCCGTCGCGGGAACGGACAAAACCTTTCCCTTATATGTTCCAAGCGTTTTTCTAACATCAGCGGGGCTGTCTTTCGAATTAACAATTATGCAGCCATCTTTCTCGCTTAACCCGTCAGCAACATTAACCGCCTTAAGCAAAGTAGGATCCAAAACAGCCACAACATCTGGATTGTAAACTGCACAATGCAAACGAATCGGCTTTTTACTGACTCTGGTAAACGCTGTTACGGGCGCGCCCATTCTTTCTGGGCCAAACTCTGGGAAAGACTGAATGTGTTTTCCTTCAGCAATTGCGGCTCTTGCAAGGAGCTCGCTTGCCGTCCAAGCTCCTTGTCCTCCTCGGCCGTGCCATCTTATTTCCAAGATTTCCTTCAAGTAGCTTCTGCCTCTCCAACGGTCTTTTTAGCCTAAAATGCAGCTTCCAGCATATACACTTTTCTAAGGAAAAACGTGCTAAGAAACATAAAAACAACACAGAAGCCTCTTCAAGCAGACAACTCCCTCATAAACAAACCCGTTCTCGCGCGTTTCTTCACAAACAAGTCAGGTTCATGTTTAACTAAACTTAAATATGACTGAAGAACTGAAACTCATAATACTTCCAGCAGAAGCCGCCGTAGCTCAGCTCGGTAGAGCGGCTGGCTGTTAACCAGTCGGTCAAAGGTTCAAGTCCTTTCGGCGGCGCCACACAAGCTAATAACTGCTCTGTATTTGCAAAACTCTGCGAACTGTGCCGTTTTTACCTAGTCATCCACTTCTTGCCTTTCCAAGCTGTAAACCACGCAAAAAGATAAACAAATGAAAGAACAATTGCCAATCCTGCAAGACATGCGCTGTATATAACATCTTTGAAGGAAGTGTTTTTTGTTAAGCACTTTATGTTTATCCCGTGAAGAAAATGAATAAAACATAAACCTGCCAAGTAAATTAGGGCCAAGTCTGGATATCCCAGCAGAGGGGCCACAAATAGGTTCAGCGTCACTATGAGAGGCGACAAATAATTTACAAGCACAAACGTGTAGAAGATTAGCTGCTGCTTTAGAGGGCGTTTCCAGAAGAACGTTAATGCAAACAGCATGCCCCGAAAGGAGCCTCTGCCCCACCTAAGTTGTTGTTTCAAGAACTTCTCTATATTGTCTGGAACAATAGTATGAGCCAACGCGTTTGACTGATAACAAGATTTTGTAAACGCCTTCTTCATTACGACATTTGTCAACGTTCTATCGTCCGCTGAAGAAGTTAAAGCGAAAAACCTTAATCGTAACATGAGATTTGTTAATCTTCGGTCGTCGCTGTCCCTGACCTTTTGTCCTAAAAACTTCTCGTTTAACCAATCATCAATAACGGCCTTTATTCCTTTTTTTCTAAAGGCTGAAAGCACTCCTGAACACATAATGTGGCTTTGCTTAGCGAGAAACTTCAAAGAAGGCGGAAGACTCAACTTCAGTTCTTCCATTTTCCAATGCTGCTGCGTTGACGTGACAGTTGTTCCCTACCTGACTGGTGATATAAACATAAGCCCAGGTTGTTATGGCTGCCGAGAAGCGACGGATACAACGCCAGAACACATGTTCATGGGAATACCAGCGAAACTTCTAAGCGAGGTTATCGAGTCACTAGAAGCCTTGTCTCAAAAGGCGATGAAAGCTGTTAGAGAGAAGAGAGTTTACAAGCTTTACTCTGGCATCAAAGAGGAAAGAATAAGTTGAAACAAAACGATTTCATCGACCTTCTCTTCCCTGAAGCCTTCGTCAAGAAAATTGACATAAAGGAAATAATGCCCTGCACCGCAGACCCAGATAGAATAAAGTTTTTAGCTCAAACAGACAAACCGCTTGGAGAGGTGCTTCCAATTCTTTACCTGTCGATTCCAAATGCAAAGTACTCTGAAAAACTAGAAGCACTAAGTTACAGATACAAGCAGCATTTGGTAACTATGTTTTCCAGTGGCAGAATTGGAATGACATACGTCAAAGACAGAAATGAGGCAGAACAACTCGTTGAAGAAGCAAAGAACCTCATAAACCGCGCTTTCATACATCTTAAAACTTATGGAAAACCAACGCCTGAGCTGATTGGAGCAAAAAAGGAGTTGGATCCAATGAAGATTTACGAAAAACTGCCAAAGACTAACTGTAAAGAATGTGGAGAACAAGGATGCTTCGCTTTCGCAGCAAAACTCCTTAATAGCGAAAAATCGCTACAAGACTGCCCACCACTAACCACAGAAAAATACTCAACTAACAAAACTCAAATCGAAAAAATGATGCATCCCATTAGATTATGATATAAATGAACCTGCAAACAAGGCCACAAGCCTAAACATATTTAAATATTTTGTTATGCTCTTTTATTTATGCACTAAACAACCCCCAGAACCCTTGAGCCTGGGTGAAAAACACTGCCAAAAAAAGAGAAGAAGGAGACCTGGAGCGAAACGCAACGA
>JAWAPV010000034.1:0-10468 GCA_038894255.1 Bathyarchaeia archaeon | reverse complement strand
TAGAATTGGCTGTAGGGTTTTCCATAGCCTCTTGCAAGGTCGCACTCGAAGTTTTCTGATAGGACAGCTGTAGCTGTTTTTGATTTTTCGTTTATCTTTACCTCTTTGAGGATGCTCCATCCAAGGGTCATGTTAACAGCTTTTGCAGTATTGATTAAGGCTTTCAGCTCCTTCGTGTCAGCTAACTGAAGATATGTCTGATAGGCTCGTTTTCCAGTTTCGACTCCCACATAGTAAAGGAAAGCTTCTCCTGCGGTGCCGAACTGGTTTCTTATGCCTTTGAAGATTCCTTCATAAATTTCTTTTCTGAAAAGTAATGTTCTGCTGTCGCCCATTACGAGAGGAAAGAAGTAGGTGTCGCTGACGAATTTATTATGCAACGGTTCTATGAGCTTAATCGATCTAACGAATTTTTGTTTTTTGAGAATTTTTTCAGCCTCTTTGGTAGAAAGTTTAGAATCGGAAAAATCTAAGAAGGTTATTGCTTTAGCCGTTTTATCATTTGGTTTTGGCGTTGAAAACTGAATATAGAGTATTCGAACCTTATATGTGTCTGCTAACTCGGCGAGTTGGCGCAAAACACCTATCTCGTAATCAGCCTCGAATGCGAGACCGCAGATTTTTCTCTTTTGAGTAACAATTATTCTGCCTACATCAAAATGCTTTAAATTTTCCAAATGGCCAATGCTCCATGCAAATTTACACTTTAACTTCTATTTAAAACTGTGTAAAAAAAGCAAAAGCTTCTCCCTCTAAAAGACATAGAAAAAAGATCTTGCAGAATATATCTCCGTTTACAGTGAATTCAAAAATGTTCCACCTAGTTTTTTGACTTGCTAAGTTTTTGGAGAATGGCAGATAAAACGAGTTCTGCACTTTTCTCTCTTTCCTCTCTCCCTCTGCCATTCCCTTTATAGAGAGTGTTGTTTGAATGGCGATTGTGTAAATAAGGTTTGTGGAATAATCTTCTAAAATTCATGTTTCAGTTGTGTGAGCAGCTAGTTTTTTTGGTAAGTTGTGGCCATAAACTGTTTAAGTAAGCTTTAAGCATTTTCAGTTGTGGTGCGCTAGAGATGAACAGCAAGGATGTTGCGTTTTTCTTTATGGTTCTTGGAACGATTTTTGCAGTTGGAAGTTTCTTTTTTGGCGACCTTTTCACTTCTACTATTGGCTACGGCACTGTGCTTTTGGCTGTTGGCGGACTACTTTTCTTCCTTGGCTACATTATAATTAGTCGGCCTGAGCCTAAGAAGCGCTAGACTGTCAAAAAGTTCTGATTTTCTGGCTTATGTTTGTGTTGGCGAGCAATTGAAACGGCGGCATTTTTGCACCGTTTTTGAAGCCGTTTTCTTCATTGCACTTAAGCATGGCTGTTATTTCCTGATATTGAATAAGAAAGCGTAGCCCTTTTTCTGTTGGCCGGTAAACTTTTCTGTCGGTTTCCAAGTTTTTGGTCAATAAGCCGTTTTTTATCATGTAGTTTAAGTGTATGTTGAGTTGTTTGGTGCTCAAGTTTCCCTTGTACAAAATGTGGGTTTTGGAGGCTCCATTTTTTGCTATGTCGAGGATGTCTGCGATTATGTAGAGTAGGTCTCTGCGTCTGGAGTGGTCTTTTGTCCATGGAAACATTTGTTTTCCTCTTTTTTGCGGTGTTTTGTTAGAAATGTGATGGTTGGAGCCGTTTAAATCGTATTTCACACGATTGACTATTTCGATACTCAACATATTCTGCAAAGCGCCACCACCAAACAGAAACACCATGAAAAGTGCTTGAAAAGCTCGTTTGCTTCAAGAAAAAAGTTCGCAGGGGTAACGAAGCCTTCTCCTTTCCCCGCTCTGACTAAAGCCATTATGGCTGTTTCTTTATAAAATGGTTGTTCTTACAAAAGCATATATCGCCTTTCAAAATATGACTGCTTGGAAATCTGGTTTTTTAACTCTCGCGGGAAGAATCTTTGGTAGAAGAGGAGGAGCAGCCGTGTTTGAAGGTTTAGTTTCGGACGCAAGTCTGATGCTTATTCTCATGTTTTGGCTTACGCTGGCGTTCGTGATAATCTATGGCGCCTTGTGGATGCGTTCATATAAAAAGGCAAAGTAAACTCTGCTCTTGAAGTGAAATGCGTAAGGCATAAATGTGTAATTTTGGTTCTACAGTTTCGGTCGGGCGGTAGCTCAGCTTGGTAGAGCTTCCGAGCTTGCCAGCGGGACTGGCTGGCGGAGACGCTGTAGATGTCTACCCATGGTAGGCGTCGCTCAACCTGCCAAGCGCACATGCACCAAAACGGGCTGCAGAAACCGGAGTGTCGCAGGTTCAAATCCTGCCCGCCCGACCAAGCCGTTTTTGGCAAAGCAAAGGTGAAATTGGCTTTTATCTCGAAAATAATCTTGTTTTCGCGTGTTTTGAAGGGTGTTGCTCTGTAAAGTAGAAAAAGTTTTAAGAAGTCAGCTTGATGTTATTTGAGGCGAATTCGGTATGGTATCAGTAAAATATGTTAGTCAAGTAAAAAAATTGCTTGAGCGATTCAAGCTCTCTCTGAAGAACTTCGTCCAATGGTTTTTCTGTACACTGAATCGCAGAGCACGCCTAAGGGTAGCCTTTCAAAAAATTAAAGAGGAGACCACCGAGCATATTGAGTACTTGTTTATTGCCTTTAAGAAGTTCGTTTTGCCCCTGTCTATTTGCTATGTGTTATTAGGGTTCTTTTTCGGAAACAATATGATAGATTCATTCCTTTTTGGTTTAGCACTTTTCGTCTACAGCCATTTTCTTCCTGACTTGCTGTCGCCTTTCCGAATAAAAAATCAGAAAGAGAAAAAGAAGGACATGTCTTCGTTTAAGAAATACCTTTTGTTGTTACTTGCCCCCCTGTTTCTTTTCTTGCTTTGTGGAGACGGCATACCTGTGTTTAGAACCACTGAGCATTTCCATAACAAAAAATCGCTAGGCATCTACAGCATGTTCTTGGTGCTGCTGGGCTTGGCACTCTACGGAAACGTGCCTCTTTCGCTTGGAAAGATTCTCGAGGTTTTCGCCCCTGCCATATATGGTTCAATCGGATACTTGACACACTTGAAAGTGGATAAAATCCTCTAATGCATACTGGTAAAAAATGAAGGGCGCTGTTTTTGAGCGGTCGTTTAGCGAAGTTTATTTGTCGGCTAAGACAGTAAGCCTTTGTGGTCGATACGGTTTGAGTATGAATGAGGCTTTACGCGAAATCATCACCGAGCTTTTAAGCGGTTACCCAGCAAGCTTCAGTAGCCTTACACGACTGAAAATGAAAGTGGCTGCCAAATACAAACTTGAAAATATTCCCTCGAACAGCCAAATAATAAACGCGCTTAAACCAGAAGAAAAAGCCAAACTACTGCCTCTTCTGCGCAGAAAAACCGCACGCATTCTCTCGGGCGTCACCGTGGTCGCGGCAATGACCAAGCCTTATCCATGCCCGCAGCCAGAACCATGCGCGTACTGCCCCGGGGGGCCGGCACAAGGGGTCCCGCAGAGCTACACTGGGTTTGAGCCAGCTGCCATGCGTGGGCTTCAGAACAGCTTCGACCCCTACATGCAGGTGAAAAGCCGCATTGAACAGCTTCGCGCAATCGGACATAAAGTGGACAAGGTTGAGCTTATTGTTATGGGTGGAACTTTTCCAGCTGCGCCCGTGGAATACCAAAAGTGGTTTGTCAAGCGTTGCCTCGACGCAGTAACCGCTAAGGAATCTGCAAATCTTGAAGAAGCAAAGAAAAACGCGGAAACGAGCAAACCCCGCAATGTGGGCATAACGGTTGAAACCCGTCCAGACTGGGCAAAAGAAGCTGCAGTGGACCTTATGCTGGACATGGGGGTTACACGTGTAGAAATGGGCGTGCAAAACCCTTCAAACCACATTTACAAGCTTGTGGGCCGAACCCATACTGTTCAAGATGTTGTGGAAGCAACCCGTGTAGTAAAAGATGCAGGACTAAAGCTGGTTTATCACCTCATGCCTGGATTACCCGGTTCAAACATAGAGAAAGACCTTGAAGCTTTCACGAAAATCTTTGCAAATTCTGATTATAGGCCGGATATGCTTAAGGTTTATCCTTGCCTTGTTTTGAAAGGCACAAAGCTTTACAAGTGGTATCTTGAGGGTAGGTTTAAGCCTTACACCAATGAGGAGGCGGCAAAGCTCATTGTGGAAATGAAGAAGAGGCTTCCGCCTTGGGTGCGTATAATGCGTGTTCAAAGAGACATTCCAGCGCCTCTTATCGTCGCAGGGGTTAAAAGAAGTAATCTTCGCCAAGCAGTTCAGGAAGAGCTAAAAAGGCAAGGCATGCGTTGCAGGTGCATACGGTGCAGAGAAGTTGGTCACAGGATGATGGTTGACCATGTGAAACCGAACCTTGAGAAAATAAGGATTCTGACCGAGCGCTATTGCGCTTCTGAGGGCGAAGAGTTGTTTATCTCTGCAGAGGACCCTGAAAACGACGTTTTGGTAGGCTACTTGAGGTTGCGTGTGCCCTCGCCGAAGGCTCATAGACCCGAAATACGCGGGCAAGCCTGCACTGTTGTTCGCGAGCTTCACGTTTACGGGCCTCTTGTTCCCGTCGGCGAGCACCTCTCTAAGGCGTGGCAGCACAAGGGATATGGCGGAATGCTGCTGAAGGAGGCCGAGCGGGTGACGGTGGAGGATTACGGTTTTAAGAAGATTCTTGTTATAAGTGCGTTGGGAACAAAGCAGTATTATAAGCGGTTTGGCTATAGGCCAGACGGGGTTTACGTGTCAAAAAGTTTGGAGTAGTCTGTGTATGAAGACTGAGAAAGAAGCAAGCGGTTACAAAGGCCAAGTGTTGAATACCCTCGAAAAGCTTGATGTTAATGTTGGAGACACCATACGCGTCACACGGGGCAAAAACGTCTACGAAGGAGTTCTCATTCCACGCTCGGAATACAGTGATGACCAGCACGTGGTTATTAAACTAAAAAATGGCTACAATATCGGCGTTCTCATAAATTCAGAAACAAAAATAGAGAAAATCGGAAAAGGCGCAAAGCCCGCTTTCACGGCTCAACCCGTTCCCGAACAGAAGGGCAAGCTGCCGAAAGTTGCGATTCTCAGCACAGGCGGAACTATAGCAAGCCGCGTTGACTACAGAACGGGCGCGGTTCGCCCAGCATTAACCGCAAGCGACCTCTACAGCGTAGTTCCCGAGCTAGCAGACATGGCGCAGGTAGAAACCGAGATTCTCTTCAGCCTTTTCAGCGAGAACATAGCTCCTCAACATTGGACTACGATAGCAAATGCTGTTGCGCGGCAGATAGAGAAAGGCGCGGACGGCGTGGTGGTGGCGCACGGAACCGACACTTTAGGCTACACTGCTGCCGCTTTGAGTTTCGCGTTGCAGAACCTGCCTGTTCCAGTGATTCTTGTCGGCTCGCAACGCTCCGCTGACAGGCCAAGCTCTGATGCAGCGACTAACCTTATCGGGGCAGTTACGGCCGCGGTTAAGGCGCCCTTTGCCGAGGTTGCAGTTGCTTTCCATGAAACTCCTTCGGACACGGTTATATCGGTTTACAGAGGAACCAAAGTGAGAAAGTGCCACACCAGCCGCAGAGACGCGTTTAAGTCTGTGAATGCGCCTCCAATGGCTAAAATCCAGAACAGTCAGGTTTTGATGCTTACTGAGGAATTTCGGAAACGTAAATCTGAAAATAAGCTGGTTCTTAAGGCGGTTTTTGACGATAAGGTGGCTCTTGTAAAGTTTCATCCTGCCATGAACCCTGAAATAATAGATTTCTATGTAGGAAAAGGCTACAAGGGCATCGTTTTTGAAGGCACCGGTTTGGGGCATGTCAGCGAAACGCTTCACCCGCAAATAGCTAACGCGGTTAAAAACGGTGTTGTGGTTGCCATGGCTTCTCAGTGTGTTTGGGGACGCGTAAACATGAACGTCTACGATTCTGGACGCGACTTGCTGGCTTTGGGCGTTGTTCCGCTTGAGGACATGCTTGCCGAGACTGCGCTGGTCAAGCTTATGTGGGTTTTCGGGCAGACCCAAAACATTGAAGAAGCAAAGAAGCTGCTAACCACGAACCTTGTGGGAGAAATCTCTCCGAGAACATTGCTTGACGAAACAGAAACAAACACTGAGGAGACTTTAGGATGAAGGTGGACTACAAAGAGATTGGGCTGAAAGTTGGGTTAGAGATACACCAGCAGCTCGACACTTCAGCCAAGCTGTTCTGCAACTGCAAGCCCGAGCTTTTCAAGGATGAACCCTCAATCACGTTTTTGCGCAAACTGAGACCAACCCAAAGCGAGCTTGGCCAAATAGATCCCGCAGCCTTTTTCGAATTTCAGAAAGGCGTCAAAATCCTCTATGAAGCGGACCGCACAACCGCGTGCCTTGTTGAAATGGACGAGGAGCCTCCTCACCCCCTCAACATGGAAGCCGTAAAAACCGTTCTGACCGTGGCGCTCATGATGGACGCGCAGCCCGTGGATGAAATCCACGTAATGCGCAAAATAGTCATCGACGGCTCAAACACAACAGGATTTCAAAGAACCTGCGTCGTAGCGATGAACGGTAAGGTCATTGTTGGAGAGAAAACGGTGCCCATCGAGCACATAAGCTTGGAAGAGGACGCGGCCAGAAAAATGGGCGAGGAAGAAAGGAACGTTTTGCGCTACCGCATTGACAGACTTGGGATTCCTCTTATTGAAATCGCTACCGCGCCCGTTATTAAGTCGCCAGAGGAAGCTGGCGAGGTGGCGCTTGCAATTGGAAGGATTTTGAGGGCTACAGAAAAAGTGAAGAGAGGGCTGGGAACGATTCGCCAAGACTTGAACATTTCAATTTCGAAGGGCGCGCTGGTGGAAGTTAAAGGGGTTCAAGAGCTTGAGCTTGTGTCGCTGGCGGTGGAGTACGAGGTTCAACGTCAACTAAACCTGCTTGCGGTGCGGGAAGAGCTGGAGAAGAGGGTGGCAAAGCAGGAGGATTTGGCAGAAAAGTTTGTGGACGTAACTGACATTTTTGAACAGACAAAAAGCAAAGTTATCCGCAAAGCGCTTGAAAAGAAGCAACGTGTTCTTGCCGTGGTTTTGCCCAAGTTTAACGGGTTGCTGAAGTGCGAGTTGCTTCCCGATTTTCGCCTTGGCACAGAGATGGCTGACCGCGCAAGGTTCTGGGGCAGAGTAGGCGGAAGATTCCACACTGACGAGATGCCAGCTTACGGGATCAGCATGGAGGAAATTGAGAAGCTTAGAGCTACTTTGAAAACCCGAGAAGATGACGCAGTGGTTTTTGTCGCAGACGAGCCTGCCAACGCTGTAGACGCGCTAAAGGCCGTTGTAGAAAGAGCCCGCGAAGCCATCGTAGGCGTTCCGCCAGAGACGCGCGTAGCAACGCCACAGGGCACAACACGTTACATGAGACCACGCCCAGGCGCTGCCAGAATGTATCCAGAGACAGACATTCCGCCAGTGCAGGTAACGAAGGAGATGCTGGAGGATGTTAAGTCGCGTTTGCCTGAGCTGCCTGAGCAGAAGCTGAACCGCATAATGAAGGAGTATGGTTTGAACCAGAAACTGGCTAAACAGCTTCTGGACTCAGAGTATGCTGAGCTTTTTGAGACAGTTGTTAAGGAGAGTGGGGTTTCGCCGACCACGGTGGCAGCTTTTCTTACTGAGAGTTTGAAGGCTTTGAAAAGAGACGGTGTTGAAGTTGCGAAGCTTACTGGCGAACAGCTGAGAGAAGTTTTTCGCATGGTTGGTTCTGGCGAACTGGCAAAAGAAGCGCTGAACGACCTTGTCACGTGGCTCTGCAAGCACGAAGGTAAAACTGTTCAGGAAGCGGTTGAGAATTTGGGTTTTAAGATGCTTTCTGAAAGTGAGCTGGAAAAGATTGTTGAGCGTGTTGTGGAAGCTAACAGAAGCCTCGTGGAAGAACGTGGTGCTAACGCTTTTGGGGCGCTGATGGGTTTGGTGATGAGGGAGGTGCGGGGCAAGGGAAGCGCGGAGCTTGTTAGCAGAATTTTGCGGAAAAAGCTCGCTTCGTGACAGAAGCTTACCTGTATTCTTTTATTGCCACTTTCCTTGTGAGAAGGTTAACGTCTTTGCCGCAGTAAGGGCATATCTTGAATTCGGGCAACAACGGTTTTTTGCAGTCTGGGCAGAAGATTTGGAAATGTATTTTCTCCTCAACTTTTTTCAGTTCTTTTTTCAACTGTGTTAGCTCAGTTTTTATCTTTTCGACGTTTTCCTTTAGTGGCTGCATTTCCTTTACGTCTCCGCGCACGTTGCAAACCATATCTTTGATTGCTGCTAGAGTGGTGTTGCTTGATTCTATTGTTTCGTACATCGCATCGAGGATTTCGCTTTTGTTTTCCAAAATTTGGTTTTCAGTGGCGCTTTGGGTTTTGGCGTCTGAAAGAATTTTGTTGAGGAACGTTTCTACCGGGTTTTCGAAGGCTATTGTGCATGTTATTCCCCATAGGATTAGTGTGGCTGCTGTGGTGATCCAGAAGTAGATGGTTGGCGTGATTGTTTGGAGTTTGTCGTTGGGGATTGGGTAGAGCTGCAGCAGCTTGATTGGCGTGTTAGAGATTATCGCGTAGATTGCGTCTATTAGGTGTAGTAGGGCGATGAATGTTAGGGAGCTGAAAAGCCAAATGGTGATTCCCTTTTTTGCCAAGGCTGTCCCTCTGTTGCAGCCAGATATATTATGGTATCTTAATATTTAATACGCTATTTCCGCCCCCGATATATGACAAAAACCGACCACATAAAACCAAAAATTCAAACGCAAATCCTAAAAAGAGTTCACTCCTCTCTAAATAAAGTGGACAAACATGAAAAAAGAAGCGCCAAAAACCAAAGATAGCAGTTTTGGCTTTCGAATAAAAATCGGCGACTACGAAGTAGAAATAACTGGAGCCCGCGAAGAAGTTCTAAAAACCCTAACCGAACTGCCGAACTTGATTAACGCGGTTAACAAAGCCTTTGAAACTGCCAAACCAAAAACCGTAGCTACACTAACCGTTAAAACTGAGCCCGCCAAACAAGAAACTCATGGACAAAGTTTCCCAAAAATTCTGCCTACTACAAGCAATGAAGAGGCAGTCACCCGCATACTTGAAACTGACTGGGGAAAATGGCGGCCACGCACCATTAACGAATTAAAAGAAGCTCTGAGGGCGAACGGTTTCAACTTTTCTGAAAAGTCGCTGACCGAAGTTTTGCTGAAACTCGTTAAAAAAGGAGCAATTAGACGATGGAACACAGACGCGGGCTTCGTCTACATCCTTGCCGAAAACGAGGCTGTGAGACCGAGAAGTGAAACGCCATGAAAAAAATCGAAACTAGGATAAGAACTTCTTTCGGCGAAATCGTTGTTGAAGGCGAAAACCCGCAAGACATCCTAAACCTTCTAGAGGCTTTTCCACCAGACTTTGTGGAAAAAGTTTCAAGTTTTGTCGCCTCCAAAATCGCGCATACGGGCGTTCAGCTTAAGGGAATAGTCGAATTTACAACCGAAGGCCCAGTAATCGTTGCCCGAGAGAACCTCACGCATTACGAAGCCATCGCCTTAACCTTGTACGCGTCTGAAGAAAAGAAGAGCACAGCTGCGCAGATTCAGAAGCTTTTAGAATCAACAGGAATAAAATGCATGGTTCCTGCGCGTCTGAACGAAATGACAAAACGTGGCCAAGTGTTTAAACCCGACCCAAACCGCCCAGAATTTAAGCTGACCATTCAAGGCGAAAAATGGGTCGAAGAAAGCGTGCTCGCCCGACTAAAAAACAAAACAAACTAAACCTCATCCTATATATAAGGGGCCTTTTCTTTCCGCGCGAGCATCAGAGCAAACCGTGCAGGGCGACCCCTAAACGAAAGGCGTTTTTTGAATAGACCAAAAATATATCTTAAGCAACTCCCGATTCTATTCTGGTTCACACGCGAACACCTGCGGTGAAAACTTGGCTGAACAAACCTGCGCTTTAGACAACAAAACAATCGAGAAAATCCAATTGCTTAGTAGCCACATTGCACGCTCTCGCCCAATAAAAGCCGTCTATATCGCCGCAGACTATGCGCTGAACACAGCAAACAGCAATCAGACACATAACGCAGTAGTAGTCATCGAAGGGTTTCAGCCAAAACTAATGAATTACACCAAAATCATCGACAAAACCTGTGTTGTGCTAGTTGCGGTTGACATGTGGGTTTTTGAAAGAGACGTCGAACGCGGTTTTCTTGGCGAAGCCGTAGCTTACGGGCTTCTGTTTCCCTACATGCCCCTTAAAGGCGATAATTACTTGCAAGAGCAAGAGGTGAAGATCAAAAAGCGCCTAATTACCGAACTCATGGAAAACCTCGTCTTGGCCTATCCGGAACTCTCGCATCAACTGCACATAAAACCCGAATACTTCATGTATGAAACGATGCTGAGCAGAGCACGACTTTTCCTTCCCATGATTTTCAAC
>JAWAPV010000033.1:0-10557 GCA_038894255.1 Bathyarchaeia archaeon | reverse complement strand
TCTTGCCCGCGTACGGGTCCTTCACGTTGACAACCTGTATTTGGCCAATCATTACAGGCGGTGTGCTGCTGGTGAAGAAGCCTCCACCGTCCCTAACCATCTTCGCAGCGTAGCTGGCCGCGGCAACCACTGAAGGCTCTTCAATGGCCATCGGAATAAGATAGTCTTTCTTGTTTATGAGGAAGTTTACGGCGATGCCTAGCGGCATCGGAAAAACGCCGATAACGTTCTCTATCATGCGGTCAGCAACGTCAAAGGGTAGAGAACCCGTGTTTTGGAGTAGCGCGCATTCCTCATCAGACAAACCAGCAAAATCCTTAACAAGTTCCAAACGACGTTTAGGAGCAAGTTTGTAGAAGCCCGAAATCACGGATGATTTGTTCATACCAAGGTTCGCCGACTCCTAATAACAATGGATAGCACATAAAAATGCTTCGAAGCCGAAGGCCCTAATCAACAATCTCAAAAGTGATCTCGTATAAGTAGTAAGTTGACGTGTTCGGCACGATTGCTTTTAGGTGAATATAAACAAAGGAGACTCCTGTAGAATTTGTCAATGCGGTTACAGCTATTTTACAGCCATCAACCATATCGTAAAGAGATCCAACTGCCTGGCTACACTCTCCATCACTAATTTGGATTTGAATGCTCGTTTCTCCATCGTTAAACCATAGGGTACAATTGATCAGACGGTTTATGTTTATCATATTGTACGCAATTAACTGGATTTGCAATGTGTCATTATTCGGCCTCAGTAACTCCAGAACGTTCAAATTCATCGTCTCGTTTTGCACCATAACTTTGGCGCTGGTGTCGTTCAGGTAAATAGTTACGTTTGAAGTAACATTTTGGAGCCTTATTGGCGACTGCTCAATTGACATTGATTTATGCAGTGACAAGAAAAACGTGGTGCTACCTTGAACAAAGCAATGTGACGCAAACAAAACGTGAAGGGTCAAGACTACGAAAAGTGCTTTACTTTTTCTGAATCTATCCTTATTGTACATTTATACCCCCGACAGTAAAGACTAAAAAAAGAAAAGAGGAGGTTACTCTTGCACATCCACTGCTATCTGCAAGGTTACGTCTATTCCCGCTGTTGCATCAGCTTCGGCTTTAGTCTCAATCCGGATGGTCCATTCCTCATTGGCATCCATTTGTTCATAGTTTGTGCTTTCACTTGAGATGAAGTAGTTGCCTGACACTGTATAGTTAAGGTATCCTTTTTGGACGCCTGCATTGTCAACCAGAACTATGTTTAGGAAAGTGAAGTTTCCAACAGCAGCAGAGTTGTTCGTTATTGATATGTGACGTAATTTTACTGATGGAGTAGTGCTTTGTGTATTGCTCACATTTACTGCTTTTTCGTAGGTTAAAGTCGTGTTTGGGTACGCTTTAAGAGCTAACGTAACTGAAGTGTTGCCGGTTCCCATAGTTGAGCCAGTTGGCCAATCAGTTCCTTGGTTAAAGCAAACAGTGACGGCTGTTGATAGGGTTCCAGTAATGCTCATCGAATAGTACACTGCTGCGCTAGCGGTGCTTATGATCCACGCAGATAGGAGTAGAGTGACGAGTTTTAGGCTTTTCTTGTAGTTCACATTCATTATATTTTCACCTCCTTCTTCCTTTTTCTTTCCTTCAAAGTTTCCAGCCAAATCTTTGCAAGCACGTAGATGCTTACGGTCAAAACGAGAATGCACGCTATGGCTAAACCAACGGCTGAGACCACAAAGGTTGCTGTTCCCCACGATGGCTTGGCTATGGCATAAGCGACTGCGCCGATTATCGCTGTGCTTGCGCCTGCTGCTACGTACCACCATTTTGGTTTGAAGAAGACGTATGTGCCTACTCCGACCACGAAAGTGTCGAAGGCGACTATGCCCACGAACGTGAATTCCCAAGAGATTTGGGGCGCCATGATAAGAGGGTGCAGCGCGACATCAGCATAGTTTGCCAAGAAAAAGGCGACGATTGAGAACGTTGGAAAGGTTATGGTGAACATAACCACTTTAGCATAGTTTACCAGCTTCTTCATTACGCCTAGATAGTAGTTAATCGCTAGTATGCTTGCCAAAGCCACGATTGTGTAGATGAGGCTGTACCAGAAGCGCATGTACTCGCCGAAGAACTCGATGAATTCTCGGCTTACGAGCAGTTGCCCGTATCCTGCAAGCGCTGCAACCTGCAAGAGGTAGGGCAGTTGCCAAGGAAAATGCCTGTCAAGCAAGCATGTCAGCAGGCTCATGGCTAGGAATAGGTCGATGCCTAGCAGTAGGAAGAATTCTGGCTGTAGTGGGGGTGGCATGTCGGTACCGCACTCCGAGATTCTTGTTTCTTGTTATTTAAGTCATATGAATTCCGAATCAGAATCTATTAGAAAACTCGACGAAGACGGAGATAAAGTTACTGTTGTAGCAATTGATACACACACATGTTGCTGCGGGGCTTTATGCGTGTTTGGCTGTTACCTTTTTGGAAGGGCTTTTGCGGGGATTCCAAGGTTCTTTTGAATTTCTTTGGCGAAGGTTGTTGCGTGTCCGTCGCGGTAATTATCGGTGATGACTAGTTTGGGTTTTGAGCGGCGTATGTATTCCATTAGTCCATTGTAGTCTGAATGGTCGCTGAGAGCCACTGTGTAGGTGTTTTTTGCGTTTTCGCGGATTGGAAGGTTGAATTCCCATCCACTGAGGGTTATACTAAAGCCCTTAACGCTTTCTTTATATTGGCTGTAGGAGTGGCAGAAAGCTATGCATGGTGCGCGTTTTTTCAGCAACTCTTCAGCTTCTGGGTCTCCCATAAGTTTTAGATGTCCAAGCTGCATACCGTGTTTTAAGCATACTTGAGAGGCGAGAAAGACTTTTTCTGACGCAATTTTCGTTGCGCGGATTCCCGCGTTGTGAAGTATCTGCATGGCTTCTTGAAGCTTGCCGTGATAGCCAAAAATGTGAACTGGACCGTGTTTCAAGCCTTTTTCGACAAGCCCCACGAAAAGTTCTCTTATGTCAGCATTAGATTGACGTTTGCACATGGGGTTTCCATAGGTTGCCTCGGTCACGAGCACGTCTGCATCAACCACCGGCGTGCCGTCTATTCTGAAGTCTCCTGTGTAGGCTACTCGTGTGCCGTCTGGTTCTTCGACAACAACTTGGGCGGCACCAATTATGTGGTCTGACCTGACAAGGGTTATGGCTTCATCATCGTAGTGTATTGTTTTGCCATAATCCAAGGTTTCGATAAAGCCGCAGTTTAGATGTTGCGAGCCTTTTAGGGATTCGATTAGGTCTCTTGTAGCGCTTGTCATAAGCACTTTTTCGCATGTTTTTAGGCTTTGCCTAAGCCCAATTATGTGGTCTGCATGAGCATGTGTAACCACCCTTAAAGGTCGGGTTTCGTCAAAGGCGTCGCAAGCCACGCTTCTACCAAGCAGGACAGCTCCTTTTGGGGTTACAGAAGCTTTCTCTGCAAAGTTTACCGTCAAGGCGTTTCTACTCTGTTTTTGCGGTTAACCAGTTTATGACTTCCCTTGGATTCTTGCATGTTATGGAGACCTTTATCGGTCCCAGCGGGGATTCGGCGGTTTCTTTTGCAAAGCTTACGTGTCCCGCGTAGGCTACCTGCTTGTTTAGATAAAACGTGAGGGTTTTGCGGTCAAGGCCTTCAAAAAGCTCTTTTCGGGCTGCGTCTCTTATGCGTTCTCGGCGGAGAAGGTTTTTTAGGTTTGTTAGCGTGTTGAGGCTTTTTGTTTGAGCGGTGATTTTAGCCCCCTTATATATAGGTTGTATGTTGGTTTCTATGTTTCCGAAGAGGTTTTCTATGGCTTTTTTGACTTTTTCTTCGGATTCGGTTGGGTTTACTTCGGCTTCTATGTTTATCTTTATTGTTTCTTCCATCTGGCTTCAACCTTTTTTAGGATTTGCGCAGCTTTGGCTTTGGCTTGTTCAGGCGTGGCTTCGTTGACTATGACGTGCTCTGCCAGTGCTATGGCGTTTCCCAAGCCTACTCCGAGTTCTCGCAGGTCACGTTCTTGAAAGGTCTGCCAGTTCTGAGGGTCATCGCTTCTTTGCCTATGGTATAGTCGTTTGAACCTTGTTTCTGGCGATGAGTGAACCGCGATTAAAGTGAAGTTTGGAAAGTGTTTCTTGAATTCGGCAACCTCGTCCAAGCTTCTTACGCCGTCTACAACCACTTTTTCTCTGGTTGCGCTTTTTATTTTTTGTATGCATCTTTTGGCTATGGCGGCGTTGCCTTCTTTTTGCCTAAGCTCCAACATCAGCCTGCCAAGATTTTCAGGAGTAAGCTCCAAGTTTCTTTTCTTTGCTTCTGCGCGCACTTCGTCGCCCATAACTACAACAGCATAGCCTTCGCGCACGGCCACGTTTACGACTAGAGATTTTCCTGAACCAGCCAATCCCGCGATGCCGACAACAAGTTTTTCAGGGGCCAAAGGTGACTCCTTTCCAGTTTGCAGTGATAGCTGATGCTTGTTTACAATAAAAGCATTTATGAACAGAAGCGGGTCAACAGTAGTTGTAAGGGACTTTAATGAGTGAGCAGATAAGAAGCTTTATTGCATTTGACATTAACAGCGAACAAGTGTTAAAGAAGCTCACAGAAACGCAGGTTTTGCTTGTTAAGACAGGCGCAGACTTGAAGCCAGTTGCCCCAGAAAACATCCATGTTACTATCCGCTTTTTGGGGAACGTGACAATGACGACTGTGGACAAGATTTTTGAAGAAATGAAAAAGGTGCAGTTTGTCCCGTTCGACGTCAACATCCACGGGCTCGGAGCGTTTCCAGACCTTCGTTACCCCCGCGTTTGCTGGGCGGGAATAACACAAGGTGCAGAACAACTGCGCAGCATATTCAGCCAGCTGGAACCTGCCTTGCGGCGCCTAGGCTTTGCTCCTGACCCGAAAGGCTTCAGTCCACATTTGACTATAGCGCGTGTGCGTTCTGGCAGAAACAAAGCTGAACTTGCCAGCTTCATAAAGGAAAAGGCGGAAACCGATTTTGGAGTTATCAGAGCAGACTGTTTAAAACTTAAAAAGAGCGATTTAACTCCGAAAGGGCCTATTTACTCCACGCTTAGGGAATATTGTCCACAAAAAACGTAGATGGGAAAAGGCTTCGCCATGTCAAGCAACAGCTTAGAGAAAGTCTGTGCTGCTGTTCAGAAGCGCATTACTCCTTCTAAGCAGCAAAGAGAAAAAATCGAAGCCCTAGCCAAGAGGCTTGAAAAGAAAGTCGCCCGAGCGTGCAAGGAATTTGGTGTAAAGGCCAAAGTGCGCGTTGAAGGCTCAGTGGCAAAGGACACGTGGCTCGGCGAAGAACCTGACATCGACATTTTCATGCGCGTCCCCAAAAGCGTGCCCCGAAACCAGCTCGGCGAAGTCTGCCTAAAGGTCGCGAGAAAAGCCACTGAAGGCTCAGAACAGGTTGAAAGGTTCGCTGAACATCCCTACCTAGAAGCGTTTGTAGAAAAAACCAGAGTAAACATCGTGCCATGCTATGATACGAAACGTGGAGAGTGGCAAAGCGCCACAGACCGAACACCCTTCCACACGGACTACGTGAACAAGCGGCTAACCTCGAAGCTGAGGAATGAAGTGCGCCTGCTTAAACGTTTCATGAAGGGCATAGGCGTCTATGGCGCCGAAATCAAAATAGGCGGATTCAGCGGCTACCTATGCGAACTGCTCATTCTCCACCATAAAGGATTCAGAAGCGTGCTGGAAGCCTTTACACGGCACAGACACCGAACAGTCATAGACATCGAAAACCATTACAAAAGCAGAGAAAAAGAACTGAATCTGCTGTTTAAAGAGCCCTTAGTTGTGGTTGACCCTGTGGACAAGGGAAGAAACGTGGCGTCCGCTGTTCAGCCACACAAACTTGACACTTTCGTAGCTGCTTCACAGTCTTTTCTCAAAAACCCCAAAATCACGTTTTTCTACCCGCCCAAAACGGTTCCGCTAACCACAGAACAGCTTAGAGAAAAACTGGCAAACCGCCATCCCGCTCTTGTCTTCATAACATTTGAAAAAGTTGAAGCAGTCCCAGACGTTCTTTGGGGGCAGCTCTACAAATCTCAACGCTCCTTAACCAAACTCCTGTTAGCCAATGACTTCAACGTCATCCGCGACGCCGCATGGAGCGACGAA
This sequence comes from Bathyarchaeia archaeon, assembly GCA_038894255.1. Taxonomy (GTDB): domain Archaea; phylum Thermoproteota; class Bathyarchaeia; order Bathyarchaeales; family Bathycorpusculaceae; genus JAWAPV01. The sequence continues at coordinate 4,395 of JAWAPV010000033.1, read as the reverse complement.
AAAACCCTAAACCTCTTCCTCTTTGAACTCGAACAACATCAAATCCCGCCAGTAAAGAAGCACCTCGGGCCGCCTCTCGACAAGGAACACGAGTGCACCAAGTTCCTAACAAAATACCAAGACAACGTGTCTTCTGCTGCAGGACCCTACGTGGAAAATGGAAGATGGGTCACCCAGATTCAAAGAAAATACACAGACGCCCGCGTTTTGCTTCGAGAAAAACTCAAAGATGGGGGAAGAAACGCGGGTGTTGCTGAAAGAATTTCACGAGTTCTCCGCCGAAAATTCAGCGTTCTGCTTAACGAGGAAATAGAGAAAACCTATGCCGAAAACAAAGACTTCGCAGAGTTTCTTACCGACTTCCTTTCAGGCAAACCGAAATGGCTAGAAACCAGCTAAGACCAGCAGAACAAGAACCGCGCCTAACAACCAGCAGTAAAAAGCGAAAAGATGAAAGCGCGCGCTTTTAACCACTTTCTGAAGCAACTTCAAAGACAAAAAGCCCACCAACATCGCAACAGCTACGCCCACAAGAATTTCCGCCACCCCGAACCCAGACGCCACAAGTTCAGCCTGCTCCTTAACCAAAGTCAAAGCCAAAGCACCGACAACCGCTGGAACCGACAGCAAAAAAGAAAACTTGAAAGCCTTCTCTCGCCTTAACCCCCACAACAATGCCACAGCCAAAGTGGCTCCACTTCGCGAAAAGCCTGGAATAATAGCTATGCCTTGTGCAGTGCCTAAAACCAGAGCCGCTTTGAAGGTTATGTTGTCAGTTTTTTCTTTGGAAAACTTGGCACTGTAGAGGAGGACGCCGCACGTGGAAAGGGCTAAGGCAATTGGCAGCGGATTAGAGAAGGTGAATTCTATGAAATCGCCAAAAAATAGCCCTATCAAGGCTGTAGGCACAGTTCCAACAGCTATCAGAAGCGCAAGTCTTCCATTTTCAGACTTGAAATTTAGCCTAAAAATTTCTAAGAGGATTTGCCAAACGTCTTTTCGAAAGAAGAAGAGAACCACTAAAAGCGTGCCTGCGTGAAGAGCCACGTCATAAAGTATCGGTATTTTGAGGCTGAGGAAATAGGTTAAAAGCCTAAGGTGGCCAGTGCTTGATATTGGTAGCCACTCGGTGACTCCTTGCGTTATTCCTAATAGAACAGTTTCTAACAAGTGCTCCAAGTTTTCCTCGCCTTTTCAACGGATTTTGCTTCTTGACTAAGCTTAAAAGGCTATTCCATGACACTGCCGTTTTTGCCGAAAACCTTCATCGAAAAACTGGTAACCACATCTTCGTTAGCCTTACCGTCTTGCAAACAAAAGCCTCCATGAAGAGGCTAAGCAACAGCCATCCGCCATAAGGCGTCTCTCATCATCGGACCGTGTTTCATCCCGTAGTAGAGCCCGCCCACTTTAGCTCCAAATGGTATAGCAACATGCTTAATGAACTTGAAAAGAAGCGGGTTTGGGATTCTGTGTTTCAGGAAGGTGTCTCTCCAGATGCGTATGTTGTACTCCCAGCATCTTATCAGAAAATCCCACCGAGTCCGCGTGAGTGAATCAAGCTCTGCCCCGCTCCTATTCATCAACATGCAGTTTTCCAAGGGCACAAAAAACAGCGGAACGTAAAACGCGTTGCAGTCTCTCAAGTCGTCCATCAGCTCAAGCGTCTTCAAAACGTCATCCTCGTTCTCTTCAGGCAAACCAATAATAAGCGTGGCAAGCGGATACCAGTCATTATCGTTCAATATCCCAAAGGCTTGAGTCACAATTTCAGGCCACTTATCAGGCGTGTAAGGCAACATCTTACCCGCCATATACTTCTTCATAAGCCTAACACTGCCCGTCTCAATGCCCGTTTCCGCCGTCACAATAGGCTTACCCTCGTGGGAATACCAGCTGTGCTCAACAAGAACCTCGGCAACCTCCTTCACCATGACAGGGTCGCACACCACAGGAGCAAGCGACATGTGCGAAGGCTGAATCCTCCTCACGCCGGGGTAAGATGCCACGCTTTTAACAAGCTCAACAACGGCTTCTCTGTTCGGCTGAAAACGCTTGTCTTTGGCGCCGTAGAGAAAAATGTCTTCGGTTATAAGCGTGATGTCTGGGCTACCTTGTTTCACAGTGGTCTCAACTTCCTTCATAACGTTTTCCAGCGGCGCATCCCACTTCTTCTGCATGGTAGGCGTGCAAAACTGGCAGTTGCGCCCACACCCTTTAGAAATCTCGACGGCGCCATGCATGGCGGCACGCCTAATCAAAGGCGCAACATCATCACCCGCGTTATTTTCTGCACGAACCACCTTCGGAAGCGCTTCCCCGTTCACCGCCTTCTTAAAAACATCTAAAATAGCTCCTGTTCCGCCGCCGATGAGCACGCAGTCGATGCCATATTCATCAATGAGCTTCTTGCGCTCCAGCTGCCAAGAACCAAAACCGCCCACAACAACCTTAGGCCTATACCTCTGAATAGCAGGATGCCTAACAAGAGCCTTAAACTCTATCGAGTTCATAGGCTCGCCCCCGCCAACAATTGAAGAATAGGTTTTGCTAACATACCCCATGCCCGTCGGGTCCATAGTGGATATCCCGACCACCTTGGTGTCTGGCCCAACAAAAGCCTCCAAGTCGGCGGGGTGAACCACGGCAACGTCAGACTCGCTGAAGCCATTTTCCAAGAGAAGAGCCTCAACCTTCCTCAAACCATAAGGAGCAAACAAAGCTCTTCCCATGCGGTCGCGCGGAACAGGCGGATAAAGCCATTTCCTCAAGAACCACAATGGCATGGGTCCCTTGGCGAAGCCAGCGACGAAAGCTACAAACTGGTTGTTGTAGTAATCACTCATCTCCGTAGCAGAAGCAGACAACACAATCTTAACGCCGCCACTCTTCGCCATAAATTTCCCTTTTTTTCTTCCACAAACGTAGAAGCACTTAGACTATTATCCTAATAAGAATTATTGTCAACGAAAAGAAACATCATGTTCCAGAGAACAGAGCACCTAAATAGCCGAACCCTAATGATGAAACCATGAAAAGGTGGACTTTATGAAGCTGTTGCTTGACGAAATGTACGCGGGCTTAAAAGAGTACTTTGAAACGTTAGGCTGGGAAACGGTAACAGCGCAAGACGCCGAGCTTGCAGGCGCAAGAGACAAGGAAGTCGTAGAGTACGCCAAAAACAACAACATGCTCTTGGTCACCCAAGACCAGCGTTCCGCAGACCTCGCCGAACTCGCAGGAGCCAAGTACGTGCTTATTTCTAACGCCATGATCGCAAAAATAGCTGACGCAAAGATAAGAGAGAAATACCCAAACGCGAAAAAAGAGCTTTAGGTGACACAATGTCAGTTGTCGAGGCTACCGTAAAAAGCCAAAAAGGCACATGCGCCTTCGGCCACAAGGTTGGAGACAAAATAGTCTTCGACGGCAAATCCGTTAAAGGAGACATATGCTACAGCGCTTTGCTGGTCTTGCTTCCTAAGGTTTACGCGTTGCGCTATGGAGCAGAGTTTCCATGGAGCAAAGACAAAGATAAGCTAACTAATGCTTGTCCAGACGCGGAAAAACCCGGTCGTGTTCGAGCTTCGGCGCATAAAGAAGCAAACCTAAGCATCCTGTTTTGGAGCCGAACCCGGCTTTGCGTTGCCGTTACAGCAGAGTTTTCTGTTTTTTGGTGGATTCCAGAGTGGAAACGCGCACGCCTACCAAGCGAATTTTTCTGCCACGCTTCAAAGAAGCCTTAAACAGTTCTCTCGCGGTTTTTTGAAGGTCTTGCAGGCGGTTTGTCTTGTAAGGAAGAGTTTTGGCGTAAGTATGAGTTTCAAAGTTTTCGTAGCGGACTTTGATGGTGACAGTCTTAAAAGTGTATTCTTGCTTTAGAACGTCGTCGTGCACTTGCTTTGAAATTTCGTCCAGAGTTCTAAAAACAAGCTCGTAATCAAGCGTGTCTTCTTCAAAAGTGCTTTCTCTACTTACGGATTTAGCTTCGCTTCTTTCCTCAACTTCACTGTTGTCAATGCCGCGTGCCATCATGTAAAGCTGCGTGCCAACAGCGCCAAACGCTTCTATGAGCACTGAAGGGTCGTACTTGGCTAGGTCTCCAACCGTCTTTATGCCCATCTGCGCTAGTTTTTGTTCGGTTTTTCGGCCGACCCAGAGCAGTTTTCGCACAGGAAGTGGCGCCAGAAAACTTTCAGCCTCTTCCTCCTTAACGGCTGTTAGTCCATCGGGCTTTTGGAAGTCGCTGGCTATCTTGGCGACAAGCTTGTTTGGGCCAATCCCCAACGAGCATGTCAGCTTTTCTTTTTCAAAGATTTCTTTCTTGATTTCCTGCGCCAGTTTAACTGCTTCTTCGAAGTTTTTCACTTTGGAGGTTACATCTAAGAAAGCTTC
>JAWAPV010000032.1:0-10563 GCA_038894255.1 Bathyarchaeia archaeon | reverse complement strand
AGACCAAATTTACGAGCTCGCAGAACACGTGCCTGGGCCCTCTACGAAACAAGTGGAGAAAATCGCAAAGAACGCGAATGTTTATGTTGTTTTTGGTATGCCAGAACTCAGCGAAAAAACCCAAGCCACACTTTACAATGTTTCTGTTCTTGTGGGACCACAGGGTTACATAGGAAAATACCGTAAAATGTATCTACCAACACATAGTGTTTTTGAAGAAAAACGCTATTTCCGTCCAGGCTACCAAGCAGCAGTGTTTCCCACCGAACTTGGCAAAATCGGATTGATAGTGTGCTACGACGTTTTCTTCCCCGAAGTAAGCCGCCTTGCACGTTTAGAAGGTGCACAACTGATAGTGTGCATTTCAGCCTCGCCGGCAACTCGGAGAAGCTTCTTTGAAACGCTGACTACGGCTAGAGCAATCGAAAACACGAGTTTCTTAGCATTTGTGAATTTGGCAAGCATCGAAGACGGTTTACAGTTCTGGGGTGGAAGCAGGCTTATTGGACCTCAGGGCAGAATACTTGCAATAGCAAAATATGACGAACCAGATTTAGTTATAGGCGAAGTAGATTATGCAGATGCAAAAACAGTTGAAACCTTTGTACCCACTTTAAGAGACTTGCGTCCTGAACTTTTTGAAAAACTGAAAGAAATGGCTGAAAACCTGTAAGGCTCTATTTTAAAGAATCGGCAATTTTTTCTATACGGTTCATGGCGTCTTCCAGTTGAGCATAAGATGCAGCGTAAGAAATACGTATGTAACCTTCGCCATTAGTTCCAAAGGCTGAGCCTGGCACTGTGATCACATGAGCCTTTTTTATAAGCGTTTCAGAAAACTGCTCTGAAGGCATACCGAAACTGCTTATGTTTGGAAAAACGTAAAAAGCACCTTTTGGCATAGAACAGCGAAAACCTTGAATTTCGTTTAACCTTTTGCAAACCATGCGACGCCTTCGGTCAAACTCGGAAACCATGGAACTAACTGAATCCTGTGGTCCATTAAGAGCCTCTAAAGCACCATATTGAGCAAGACTATTAACACAAGCAACCGTGTACTGATGCACCAACCAAATAGCAGAAACAAGTTCTTTAGGACCATACACATAGCCAACCCGCAGGCCAGTCATAGCATAAGTTTTAGAGAAAGAGTTTACAACCAGCGTGCGCTCGCGCATTTCTGGAAAAGTGGCAACGCAGTAGTGCTTCGCAGAATCATAAACAATTTTCTCGTAAACTTCATCTGAAATCACAATCAAATTGTGTTCTACCGCAAGCTTTGCAATAGAAGCCAATTCATCATAAGAAAGCACACTACCCGTTGGATTATTTGGAAAGTTAAGAATTATCACACGTGACTTTTTTGTGATAAGTGGCATCACATCATCCGCAGAAATGCAGAAACCTTTTTCCTCAAGCAAAGGAACGTGTACTGGCGTACCCCCTGCCAGCAAAACACTGGGCTCATACAAAACAAATCCAGGGTCAGGAATCAGCACTTCATCACCAGGATTTATTAAGCTAAATAAGGCCGCGAATATCGCTTGTGTTGCTCCTACCGTAACTAGTATTTCGCTGTTAGGATCATAATGTAAGCCATAATCTCTGTGTGCTTTTTGCGCAAGCGCCTCACGCAAAGCAAAAAGTCCGTTCGTGGGTTCGTAATGGGTTTTGCCAGCCTTGATAGCATTTACACTTGCCCTTAAAACGTTCTCAGGTGGGGAAAAATCGGGTTCTCCAACACTCAAATTAATTAAGTTGGGTATTTCGCTCGCTAAAGCGAAAAATCGGCGTATTCCTGACTGTTTTATACTTTTTAAGCGTTCTGCAGGCTTATAGGTAAAAACCAAGGCATGTTCCTCAGTAGGGAATGCAAGATTAGGCATAAAATGTTTTTGTTTATTTGCAACACAAAAGCATGAACTTGTGCAATACTTTTAAAAATCGAAGCTTGTATACAAAACCGTATTCTTTAGACTTGACGAGGAGCTAAAAAAAATTGAGGCTAAAAGAAGGCGTCCAAATGTGGATAAATGGGTCATTAAAGGACCCAATTGTCAGCATACTCGCAAAAAATAGCCATTTAACAAAAACACAGCTTGAAACACTCCTTATAGACGTTTTAGCAGAAAATATAGCAAATAAACCGCTCACATTCGACGAAAAAGCACGCTTACGACTAACAAAGGCAAAATTAACCCGCGGAGCCTATAATAGGACGTTAAAACAGGCAAAAGAAAATACAATAAAATCATTGTACACCGTGCTACTTTTGGGATACTTAGGGATCTTAGAAAGCGCAACTTTAAGTCCCTATCTTGAAATTGCAAACAAACTGAAAGAGTATATGGAAAGCTGCAAAGAGCTCCCGGTCAAAAGTGAAACATCTTCTGAACATCTAAAAGTCATAGAGATCATCAGAGAGGAACTTGAAAACAGCTTAAACCAGCTTGCTGGTTCATCAAAAGCCGTCTTGTGACGTCACACATCACATGGAAAAGTGCAAAATAGCTGCTCAAAAAACACAGAAAATAAATTCGGCAAAATTCTTCCCCAAAGTCTAAATTAAGCATTTTTTGAGGTTTTCTATTTATGCATACAGCAAAGGAAAATCATGTCCAAAAACGGGTCATAGTGTGATGTGTGACATCATGTTACCAAGAAATAATGTTAGCTACCATAAAATTTAAATCTGTTATGGTGAAAATGTGATGTGTGATGCAACACTATGGAATCACGCAAAATCACGATTGAATCACGGAGACACTCACATGCTTGATGTCTTCCTTGTTATATTGGTGGCTTTTGGAGCCACAATGCTGGGAGTAGCAGTTTATCATTACCACTTAATTCTCAAGGTTCAAAAAGAGTACAAAAAATCAAAAGAGGTTGTTGAAGAGATCGTACTGAGTTTCAATAGGCAGCTTAAGAATGAAGCAACCAAAATAGAAACGTTAGCATATAGAGTGGAAGCATTGGCGTCAAGAAGTGATCGAGCGTTAAGGGTTTCAGAGGAGACAGCAAGTACCATAAAAATGGTTGTGGATAAAGTTGCGACGGTTGAAGCGGCCAATGGGAAAATGTTGGAAAAAGTTGAGGAGATTGAGAAAAAAGTTTGTGATGTTGTTACATCACAGGTCACGCTTAACGAGAAGATCACAAGTGTGGAAGAAAGAGTCAGACAGCCGACCTTGCTGCCTGAAGCAAATGTTGAAGCCGTCATTCCGATAAGACGGGACAAAGCCTTGGCGCCTCTAAATGAAACAGAAGTAACTGTTCTAGAGATGCTTGCCGCCGAAGGCTCGAAAACTGCTCCAGAAATAAAAGAAAGGCTTAAACTTAGCCGGGAGCACACTGCAAGATTGATGAAGAAGCTTTATGAAGGCGGTTATTTGGAGAGGGAAACAGGCAAGATTCCGTTTAGGTATAGTGTGAAGAAGGAAATGGAAAAATTTTTGAAGAAGGCTGAAAGTCCAGCTTAATACTTTATTATTTTGTTAACTTCAAAATGCTAACAAATGAAGCCAGCGGCTAACATTTGCTGTTTTTCTAACAAGTTCATTATTTAAACTGCGTTTTTAGTTGAGGTGGTGGAATAGTTTGAGGGAGTTTATACCTTAAGCTGTTTGGTGGCCCTGTCTTCAAAAGGGCGCCTCTGTCTGCAAGCCTAGCCAAATAGGTTGCTGCTGTGCTAAGGCCAAGTGGTTCTTTGAATTCTTCTTCATACGCGGTTTGGACTTCTTTGGAAGAAAACCATGTTAATGGAAAGTTTTTCTGGATAATATGACGCACTCTATCAAATTTTGTTTGTTCACTTATGAATGAGCCACTATTAGCGTTGCCGTCGCTTGCATTGTTAGTAACGCCTCCTAAAAGCTCTACAAAGTCTAGAAGTCTGACAGCTTTATCTCTCGTTATTTGTCCTTCGAAGGCGATGGTATAACGATTGCCTTCACTGTCAAACAGTTCTACGCGCATCTTTCTTGCAGGCATTATCGAAGCATACCTCAACCTTTGTATTCACAACTTTACAATTCACAAGTTATAGGTGTTATGGTGAAATATTGAAATTTTAAAACAAAAAAATGAGCTTCAAATGAGCAAAAAACAGTTTTTTGGACTTTTATTTTGGCAACAGGTTTCACATGAAGCTTTATTTTAAATAGAAAGAAAAGGAAATAAGCATTCTTAAACTCCAGTGGAAACAGAGGGGTCGTCTCTTCACACTTTTAAAACAAGAAAAAGGCAAAAAAATGGAAAAGAACCTCTTAAAAAGGCAAAAATAAATTTAATTTCACATCACCTTCACAAAGTGTTAACAAGTCCGCAAATTTTTTGTTGAGCCACCATAAAATGTGCATTTTAAAAATGGTGCACAACAGGAAAAACATACTATTTTATTTGTAAAAGCTCTACAGTGACACCCCTAAATTTCCGATGGAAAACAAATTTTCGACAGAAAGGAAAATTTGTAGCTTTGCACTTTAATTTTTTTTAGCATTTTGTTTAAGTTTAAACTATGTTCGTGACATATCAGAGTATTTCCTTTAAAGTAATGAAAATAAATAATCTTTTAAGGTTATTTATTTCCAAAGGAAATCTAGGGGTGGAGTTTCTAAACATTCAGAGTTTTTTGCATAAATTTTTGTATGGAGGTGCTTAATTCTTCCACAAGAAAATGGGGTACTGCCTTTGCAAAAATGAGAGGGAAGAAAGGATGGACTCAGGGAAAATACTTGATGGAGTGTTTGATCGATTTGTTTGCGAGGCAAAAATTTTTGTGGATAGAGAAGTTTTAAGGCACGACTACATACCTGAACGGCTTCCCCACAGGGAAGATCAAATAAGGCAAATTGGTGAAATTGTTGCTCCTGCATTGACTGGCGCACGGAGTTCTAACATACTAATTTATGGAAAGACCGGAACAGGAAAAACTGCTGTAACAAAATATGTACTTGGCCATCTTGAAACAAAAGCAAAAGAGTTTAACGCTCCCATACGGGTTTGCTATGTTAATTGCCGCATGACAGGCTCTGAATACAGAGTTTTTGCAAGTTTGTGCCAAAGTATGGGTTTACATGTGCCTTTTACAGGGCTCGCGGTAGGAGAAGTTTTTGAGAGGTTCAGAGCTGGATTAAATGCTGCAAAAACCCTTTTTATTGTAGTTCTTGACGAAGTTGACGCATTGGTCAAAAATAAGAGTGACGAGTTTCTCTATGAGCTTGCTAGGATAAATGAAACGTTAAACGGCAGCAAATTATCCATCGTTGGAATATCAAATGATCTTCGCTTGAAAGAATTTCTTGATCCCCGCGTTTTAAGCTCTTTAAGTGAAGAAGAAATCGTTTTCCGACCCTACGATGCCGGCGAGCTTAAACATATTCTTGCCGAGCGAGCAGCTTCCGGATTTCGGGCGGGAGCATTATCAGATGCTGCTTTGAATTTATGCTCTGCATTGGCTGCAGCAGAGCATGGCGACGCGCGTCGAGCACTTGATTTGCTTCGCGTTGCGGGAGAAGTTGCTGAACGTAAAGGAGCCTCTGTGGTAACGGAGGAGCACGTTCGCGAAGCGGAGAAGCATATTGAACATAACCGTGTTGTTGATGCGCTGAAAAACCTGACTTTACACTCTAAACTAGTTATGTTAAGTGTATATCATTTGAACAAAAACTGTGCACGCAGAGCAGTTACAGGTGAAATCTACGAGGTTTACATGGAAGTTTGTAGCAAGATAGGTGTATCGCCTTTAACGCAACGCCGGTTTAGTACAATAGTGAACGAGCTTGATACAATGGGTTTGCTTAATGCAAAAGTTGTAAGCATGGGAAGGTATGGACGGACAAAAAAGATCGGCCTAGAAGTGTCGGTTGGACTGGTTAAAAGCGTGTTCAGCGAGGACACGCGCCTCGGAGCCTTAGTCGAATGCGAGCTATCGTGTTTAGCTAAGGAAAAACGGTAATGATTTTGTGTGGTTATTAAGAGAAAGGCACGATGGTTAGCTCCAAAGTTTGCAGATTTACCACAGGCACTTTTCCCACAGTCGGTGTAAAGTCGAGTTTCTGCATGTACTCCGTTTGCTCTTGCCAACCTCCAGAATTGACGATTAAAACACCGCGGTAGTTCATCCATCCAAGCGCATGTATATGCCCTGCGTGAAATATATCAGGAACGCGTTCTATTATTAGAGGATCCCTGTTTTCAGGCGACAACAAAGTTTTCCCACCATAAATAGGTGCTAAGTGTCTAGATTGTAGCAGTAGACGCATTGCTTTTTCTGGATTGTTATTGCTGAACTGTGGCACTGTTGAAATTATGTCGTCTAAACTGCGACCATGGTAAATCAGAACCTCAACACCGTTAAGGCTCAAGTAGCATGGGTCGCCAAGTGAATAGACGTTCCTTGATTCTTGAAGGGTTTCCAGAAAACTGCCCGATATTGCAGGCTGTGGTAGGGCTTTTCTTGGCGCGTCATGGTTTCCCGGGATAATTACAACTTCAACGTAGTCGGGGATTTGCTCTATGAATTTTGCTGCGAGTCTGTATTGCTTATAGATGTCTTTTATTCCGAGCTCCCGTATCTGGTTTGGATAAATTCCTATGCCGTCAACGATGTCCCCTGCAACAAGCACATACTTCACGTGGCTAGCGATTTCACGCATCTGTTCGTTGCCGTATTTCCCGTTTAGCCAAAGGATAAAACGGTTAAAGGCTTCTCGGTGAAACTTTGTGCTTCCTATATGCAGGTCTGAGGTTAATGCTGCATAAACGGGGATGGGTGCCTTGTGTTGCGGTTTTTGTCCTATTTCAGGGAGAATAATGTCCTCAACTATAAAGAGAGTTCCTCTTGTCTTTCTAACACAGAGGCAAACAACCTGGTCAAGCAAAAGCGTTTGTGCCTTTTTATGTAGTTCTTCAGTTGCGTTTTGGGGCACAAGGGCTGTAATGCTTGCTTGCAAGTCTTCAACAATTAGTATGGTTCTTTTTTGTAGGTTCCTTTTCTCTGTGATCATCCCAATTATCTTCAAGTTAGTGTTAGGCGAAGCCTTTAGCGCGTCTATTGTGGATGCAGCACTTTTCACGTCAATTCTTTGCCGCAGAATTTTCTCCATTCGACGGAACCTGTCGCGAAAGCATTCCAAGTAATCTTCCAACGTGCCGTTTGACCCATTTTTTTCACCCGGGTTCTCTATCACGCTAATTTTTGCTTCAACTTCTTTTGCGTATGGCTTGAAGAGCTTTTTTGCTTCTGTAAGGGGTTGTGAGTGTGTGCTGACTGTTTCTTCAAGAGGAGCTTTTGGCAAAACAATGCTTTCTTCTGTTGGAATTTCTTTTTGCACTATTTGCTCTAAAAAACTTCTTCCGATAAACAACGGTTTTTCTTTGCACTCTGAAATTTGTTTCAGTGCTTTGCTTATTATTTCAGTTGGGTCTTCGGTTGCGGCTAGTATGCTTAGAAAACTGAAGGCTTCGTGATCTAGTTGATATCCCGCGTTTATCGTGAATTCGACGGCTTTTCTAAGCTTATCATTGCTGCTCATAGGCTTATGGTTCTCCAACAATCGCCTTTCGGAATTACTATGTACCCTTCACCTTTATTGCCAACGTTTTCTGTCTGACCTTGAACGTAAAGATGTGCGGTTAGTGCCGCTGTTGCGGCGTCAATTTCGTGAGGGCTCAGCTCGCGTTTGTTTATTTCTCCCGTCAAACCCATCAACCTAAGTTTGTTCTGGATTTCTTTCCAATTTTTCGCCGGCATCTTGAGCACTTTGCGTGTTGAAGTAGGATGCACTTCTATTATCACATGTCCTTTGTCTGCTATAAGCTTGCTCAACTTCATGGCTCGCAAAGTAAGCGTTTGCATTGCAGAAAAACTCGGCGGAATGACGTGCAAGCCTCTACGCATCATTTCTTTGTCTGATTTCCTCAAAGGTCCTTTTTTTGGAAGACTTAGGGGGGCGTCAATTGCCACAATTGAAGGACTGCAGCTGGCAATCTTTTCCAGAATTTCGCTATTCATGTAAATTAAGCAAGTTTCTAAAAGCCTACCTTTCAAAAAAGCCCATCCAGTAGGATTACTTTCTTTCGCCGCTAAATCTATGCCCACAACGCCCTTTTTATCCACTTTGAACATCCACTCCGAAGTTTATATATTTTAGGCGGGTCTAAATTTGTTAATATTTACTCTCAAACACGTTAACACGTAGGTGAGTCGGATGGTCATCATACGCAAGGTTCAACGGGTTCCCAACGGCACGTTCTTTGTAACCTTACCAAAAGAGTGGGCTGAAAGCCATGCTTTACAGAGAGGATCCGTCGTAACAATCAGCCAAACTGCTGAAGGCAAATTACTTATTGATGCTGAACACGGCGAAGGGCCTTCTCCCCGAACAGTGGTTCTTACTGCTGGGCCTTATCTTGGCCGTGAAATAATTGGCAAGTATCTGCTTGGCTTTGACATTATACGCATCGAATCAAAAAAACACATTGATTCTGAGCTTCGCCGTGTTATTAAGAATACTGTTAACCGGCTGATTGGGTTGGAAATTGTGGAAGAAGACTATTCTTCAGTTGTGCTTCAATGTCTGCTGGAGCCTTCTGGCTTTCCTCCTGAGAAAATACTAAGGCGTGCCTATGCTATTTTTGCTGGTATGCACCGGGATGTTGTGAACGCCCTTGTTGACGGAGACGTTCATCTGGCAAAGAGTATTGTGGAGCGGGACGATGAAGGAAACCGACTGTATTTTTTGCTTGTTCGTATTCTGCGCACGATTATGCAGAACCCGGGGTTAAGCGAGAAGCTGGGTGTTACCCCTATAGAGTGCTTGGATTACAGGTTGGTGGCGAGTTTAGTGGAAACAATTGGGGACGAGTGTGTTCGTGCTGCTTTAAAGACAAGCGAGTTGAAGGGAGCTAAGCTTTCGGAAGATTTGCGGAAACTGTTTCTTGATTTTCACATAGCTTGTTATGAGGCTCACGAAAATGCTTTAAAAGCCTTTTTTGTCGGCGATGTTGAATTAGCCGAGCATGTGCGGGACGTACGAGGAAAAATTGAAAAAACCTTCGCTGATATAGAAAGAGCTGTTCGCGCTCAATCTCTTGATACGATGCCTCTGGTACTTGCCGCTGCCGCTTTCCTTAAGCAGATTTATGAGCATAGCGTGGATATCGCGGATTTGGTGGTTCCTAAAAAAACGTGACTTTCGGGTCACCATGGAAGAGTGTCAACTTTCTGTGGCGGTTTGGAAAGAGATGCCTCTGCAATTTTTAACTCTCTAGTATACTTGATTTCTCCAGTTACACGGCTGTGAGGCTCGATTGTAATGTCTTCGCCGTAAACGTTTTGAGCTTGGGCTCCACTTCTAAGGAGAATCTTTCTTCCATAAACGGTCTCTACGGTCGCATCTCTTCCAACAACTACTTCTGTAGCTTTTATTGGGCCTTTAACTTCTCCTCTTTTGCCGATCTCAACATAATACGCGTTTACACCTTGTTCGGTAATTATTGAACCTCCAACCTTTACGCTTTGTTCGGCCATAACTTTGCGGGCTCTCAGCGTTCCGCCGACGTCAACATTGGCGGCTGAAAGTTCTCCAACGTCAACTTTTCCCCCAACATCAAGGTTTCCTGTCAGCTTAAGCTGGTCTTTTACTTCTATTTTGCCTCCAACCTCTACTTCTAATCCTTCTGCTGAACCTGCGATTTCCACTTTTCCTCCGACGTCCATAATCTCAAAGGCAAAGTTTCCATTCACTCTCAAGGCACCTCCCACTTCAACCCGTTTTCCTTTACTGTTTCCGACTAAATGAATGGCGCCTCCGACATCTACTTCTTCAAATTCTAGCGAAGCATCAGATTCAAAGGTTCCGCCAACATCTATTCGTTGGATTTTTCCGCCGTTAACTCTTGCTTTGCCTCCGACGTCTAGCCTCGTAATTGTTGCTTTCGACTCTGCGGCGAAGCTTCCACCGATGTCTATGCTTTCAGCCGTTACTTCGCCTTTTATCTTGCAGCTTCCTCCGACGTCTATGTCTTCAGCCTTGGCGTTTCCGTTAATTCTCAAGCTTCCGCCTACGTTAACTGACACTGTTGCCAAATCTTTTTCTACGTGTAATGCTTGGTTTACATCTATCCGCTTTGCACATACGTTGCCTTCAACTGTTAACGTGCCTTCTTCAGAGTTTATTTCGCCTTTTACTTGCAGGTCTCCGCGAATCGTCACGTCAGCCTCAGCTTCAAAGTTTTCAGCTTGAAGGTTACAGTCAAATGTAGCAAAGTCTTCGCAGTATACGGTTCCCGCAACTTTAACAGTTGGCGGGGCTCCCGTGCCTTTTATGACTGCGTTTTCCTCTACAACAAGGTTTCCCGTCACGACGTCTAACGTAACCGTACTGTTTGCTTTTACATGCTTATCTTCAGTCAACTTTTACCCTCCTTTTTACCTTTTTTTTACTATTTTAAAGGGATACTCACGTTAAGTGACTACCTAGCACATGTTTCTTCCTGTTCTAAAGAGGAAAAGCATGGTTTTGGCTTTTTGCTGTTCAATTGTACCCCAGTTTTCAA
>JAWAPV010000031.1:0-10591 GCA_038894255.1 Bathyarchaeia archaeon | reverse complement strand
CTAAAAGTATGAGATGCCTTTTTTTAATTAGAAACCAATCAGCCTCTTCCAAAGGCTTAATCATTTTTCCAACACAGAAAAAGAAAAACAAAAATGAAATGAACAAGCTAAGCAAAATACACACGTTCAAAAAAACCCTGTAAGAACCAAACACTTTCACAATAGCCAAATACAGCTCCAGCTCCCAAATGTATGGGCCTGCCGTGCCATACGGCGTATTCAACAAAAAAAGAGCTACCACTATTTCTACTGCTAAAAGATAAGCCAAAAGAAACGTGTCAGATTTAGAAGCCTTAGGCAACACAGAATTCTCACCTTGGCATGATAACCGCATCAAGGTTAGGACCTCCTCCATCCACCCAAAAGCTATACGAATGCTGAAAAACCTTTGTGTCTCTGTATTTTCCAAAACTTTGGTTCCATGCCCTATACAAAAACAGCCAAGAGTGGGCAGTTGGTTCCCAAGGATTGGGCCAATATTCAGGTCGCCAGCTGAAGTACACTTTTAAATGTTGTACTTCCCAAATATAGGTCCAGCCATCACCATAAAATGTTTCAAGAACATCTTCAATCCATTTGATTTTTGTGTAATTGTAATAGAATATGTAAGCATCTAATGCAATAAGCAAGAGCGCCCATGGCAATTCAACATATGCAACATCAACCCCAAAAAAAATTGCAATTTTCTGAAATAAACTCCATCTAGTGCAGACATATGTAACCACTGCACCAATCCCTGCCGCAAGAGCAGTGCCAATAACTGTTTCTAATGTGAGGTTATCTTTAGCAGCTTTAATCTCCGATTTTGGGATGTGTATATGTAGAGCTTTGTCTCCTTTCATTTCCCATGCTAGGTCAAATTCTCCAGGATGATACGTGAAAAGATTGTCAGTGTGGTTATATTCAACAGGGTAGGTTGCGTTGCCTGGTTCTCTTACGTCAACAAGTCTATCCCAGATTCCTTGTTCCACATTTCTTGAAACTTTGGGCGTTGAGTGTTGTGTTGTTTCCGTGTCAGTAACAGTCATGTGATATTCAGCACCAATTATTGGTTCAGAGAGTAGTTTTGAATGGTATTCCCACTTGTCGCTTCCGTTGGATAACCAGTGAGTTACTGTTATGTTTTCCCAAACGACAAGAGTCAAATTATGAAATGAAACGTTTCTAACCCGCGTAATTTGTGTTACTTGAGGCCTGGGAATAAAGATACTCGTGTCGCATGGCGCAAAAAAGATTACCGAAAGCACAAGCGACATAAGAGAAAAACACAATACGTTTCGACGAGTATGTCGACACACACTAAATACCTCTAAGAATAGTATTACTGGTTATCCTATTTATATTTTTAATGATGACTGTATAATTGAGCTTTTAGGTTTGACTTAGATTCCTGTCTACCAGAAAAACCACAAAAAAATGCTGAATAAGCAAAAACATCTTTTGCTTGTAATTGGTGCATAAGTGCCCAAAAAAGCGTGATAGGTTAACGCGGTTGGAAGGGAAAAGGTGAGCTCATGCACCTAATCAACTTCAAAGAACTATCCAGCTTCCAACTTGCAGAACTCATAGACCTCGGCATAGAAGTTAAAAACAACCCAAAAAAATACCGCAAAGCCCTAGAAGACAAGTCAGCAGCGCTGATTTTCCAGAAAACCTCCACCAGAACCCGCGTAGCCTTCGAGGTAGCCATGACCCAGCTTGGCGGCCACGCACTCTACATAGACTGGCGAACCACAAACTTCGCCCTAGCAGACATAGCCGACGAAACCCGCTACCTCTCGCGAAACGTCGACGTCATCATGGCCAGACTGCTGAAAAACGCCGAGCTAAACAGGATGGCTGAAGCCTCACAGGTGCCCGTAATAAACGGCTGCGACGAAAAATACCACCCAAGCCAAGCAATCGCAGACCTAATAACGGTTAAGGAGAAGATGGGCAAGCTGAAAGGCGTAAAAATGGTTTACGTGGGCATCCACAACAACGTCTGCAACTCGCTCGTCGAAGGCTGCACGAAGACAGGCGTTAAACTCACAACGGTTACGCCGATTTTCAACGAGCCAAGCAGAGACGACAAGCTGCTGGAAGAGGCAAAGAAAACAGGCTTGTGGGAAACTACCTTAGACGTTAAGAAGGCGGTGAAAGACGCAGACTTCGTTTACACTGACACTTGGGTCGACATGGAATTCTTCACCGACCCAAAATACGCCGCAGAAAAGGAAAAACGCGTCAAACTCATGATGCCCTACCAGGTTAACAAGGAACTGCTGAAAGGAACCAACGCCTACATAATGCACGACATGCCTATCCACCGAGGATACGAAATCACCGCAGAAGCCATAGAAAACCCGAAATCCGTCATCTACCAGCAAAGCGAAAACAGGCTCTACTCAGCCAAATCCATACTTCTCAAGCTGCTGGAAAAACACTAAACTAGCCAAGTGAAAAAATAGAGAATAAAGAGAATGCAATAAGCAATCTAGGTTGGAATAGCAGCGGGTTCAGCACTTGCTTTCTCAGTCTTCTTAAAAGCAGCAATGATCACTATAATTGCGCCAACAAGCGCCAGCCAGAAACCGTAAGTCAAGTATGAGGAGTAGTTAAAAGTTACCTCGAAAGAAGCGACAGACCCGCTTGAAAACAGGCCTACTTGAGGCGCGCCCGTCATAACCAGACTTCTGGAAAGCTCATAACTTAAGCCCGACGCGAAAATTATTGGGGCAAGCAAGATAATTATGCCGCCCAAGATGAGCAGCATTTTCCGGTAAGCAGCCGATATGCTTCCGATTATTCCCATAATACAGCCGATAACTATCAACGCAAGAGCAGCCCAACAATACCAGGTGTCGATGCCGAATGTTGTGGAAACGCCCATTGATTTTGCCTGCGACTGATATAGGTATAATATAGCCTCAAGAGAGTATGATATCTCAATTACGCTCGTAGACATGATCAGCGTCCACCATGGCAAAGCGATGCTGATTAGCGCAATTATTGCTCCGAGAATTCCTATGTAGTTTGGCTTCAAACCAGTCTTTTCTCCTTTACATATGTGTTTTAAGATGGCGCATAGTTTTCCGCACGTTCTATATATCACTTTTGATTAAACCCAACGCGGAAAACACTTAACGTCAGACAGTTAAAAGGCATTTCACTCGAAAAAGATGCTACTTCATTATCAGCTGCACGAACTTTTCTGGAACAAACTCCTCAAGATCATCATACTTCTGCCCGGTCCCGATGAAGAGAATAGGCTTCTTCGTCGCGTAAGTCACGCTTAAGGCCGAGCCGCCCTTCACGTCTGCATCCACCTTAGTCAGCACAGTAGCGTCTATGCCCACGCTCTTGTGAAACTCTTCAGCCTGCATAACCGCGTCGTTGCCTGTAAGCGAGTCCACCGTCAAAACCGTGAGGTCGGGCTTCACTATGCGCTTAACCTTCTCAAGCTCGCTCATCAAGTTGCGGTTTGTCTGCATCCGTCCTGCCGTGTCAATCAAAACAACATTCACTCCATGGGCCTTAGCATGGCTTATCGTGTCATACGCGACAGCAGCAGGGTCAGCGCCGTATTTATGGGTAATCATCTTAACCCCAAGCCGTTTCGCGTGCTCCTCAAGCTGCTCGATGGAACCCGCGCGGTAAGTGTCGCTGCACGAGAGAACAACGGAATAGCCTTTCTTATTGAAAAAACGGGCTATTTTAGCAATGGTTGTGGTCTTTCCCGTGCCGTTTATGCCTACAAAAACGATGACAAAAGGCTCGTTTTTCTTCCGTTTCTCCTCAACCGCCTCAAGCAAGTTAATCTTGCCGTTAGTAAGCATGACTTCCAAAAGTGCGGCACGGAGACTCTGTTCCACGATTTTTTTTCGGTCTTCAAACCTTTTAATCTGAACTCCGTCCAAGCGCTTCTCCATCTCGCTGCAAATTCGCTCTGCAACCGGAAAGGCAACATCGTTCTCCACAAGGCTAATTTTAAACTCAGAAAGCACGTTGCGAAGGGTTTCGCCCTTAAGTTCAGTCGTGGTTACCTTGGTTACAAGCCCTTTTAGCCCTGCTTTGAGCTTCTCAAACATCTTTGGTGGCTTTCCCCTTTTGTACTTGGGCGATTATCTCTTCTATTTTGCTTCGGTTCTCGTTGATTTTGTCTATTACCTGTGCAAACTGCTGCTGAAGCGCCATCTGGGTCTTTCCAAGCTCGTCGCTTCGCTTTTTTATTATCTCTTTCGCTTCTGCTCGGGTTTTCTCTACCGAAACGCCTGCCCCCATGCTGACAATCAGCTTGTCCGGTTCAGAAAGCTTGGCTTTAATGTATGAACCTCCACCTATGGGGACTAGGAGCTCAACGTCTTCTTTCTCCTTCTCCAACCCTTCAAGAGTCATGCTTGCATAGTTTAGGTCGGTTAACACGGCGTTTACCATGTTGATGCGGGACTGGACGGCTTCGGCTGTCTGCTCGAGAAGCCTAAGCTCAACGGACAGCCTACGAAACTCTTCCTCAGTTTTGCTTGTCAACTTCTTCTTCTCCAACAACCAGCTTTCTTAAAGCTGGATTTTCTATCCGGTCAGGCGGAACCTCTTCCACGCTGGAAATCTTGATGTGGAAACGCTTGACCTTGTGCCTACTGCCAATCTCGGCGTAGACTTTTTCAACCGCATGTTCAGGTTTGAGGGCTATTATCTCCTGATTAAAAGGCGTTTTCAGGTTTGGCTTGCGAATTTCACCTATAACTCTGAAGACTTTCAACTTCTTCGCTCTCCCTTACCACATCCAGTGCGTTCCCGATTATAAATATCTCGGGTCCCGTTGTCAAAGAACCAGCAACAGCAGCATAGCTATTGCAAAGCAAGCCGCTTCCAACATAGGGAACCCCGCAGTTGATGGTGCCCACGTCAACAGGAACCTTCAAAACACTCTGCAAATGCTCTTTCTCCTCGTCTCTAAGCAGAGGATGAGCCAAAACCCCCTTGTTGGTCGCAACGGCAAGCGAACCCACGTAGGGCAAACTGGCGATTTCCGCTGGAACCGCTTCCACCCCTAAGGTTTCGGCTATTACGCGCGCGTCTTCCTTTTTTAGTCTGGGATCCACGACCGCGCCGAAATCGTTTGCCAGAACCATGTTTCCGTAGGCCGTTTTTTTGGTTTTCATTATGGTGATGTTGCCGTCAAATACGTGCTTCAGAGCTTGAACTTCCTCTTCGCGAACATAGTTGGGTAGAAGGATGCCGTTTGAGTTTGCGCATGAAAGCGCGCCAATCAGCGTGGAGCCGCCAATAGACGTGTGAACAAGTTTGACTTTAAGCCACTGCGCGAACCTCTCAGCCTTCTTAAGCGGAACCTGTTTAGGAATTACCACGATTTTGTCTGTAACCAGCGAATACACGCCGATGCTTGCACTTCCGCCAAGGCTGGCAAGGTAAATACCCAAAATCAGTCTCCTTCAGCTAAATAGACGGTGACGTTGCCCTCTCGGTCCTTCGCGGCCCTAACGCGGATTTTTCGGGGAGGCTTCCCGATGCCTCGGCTCCACATTTTCATGTTAACTTCGTTGCTGATAACAAGCTTGGCAGGTTCCTCTTCCTGCTCCTCCTCGCCTCTTCTTTTAGCCTCTAATTTCATGTGTTTAGTGATGAAGCTTTTCAAAATGCGCATTGCTCTGGGTGCCCTCTTCTTTGCAGGGTAAATCCAAGCTTTACTCAAAGGAACCTTGTAGACCCGCTCTTCGACAATGTCCTCTTCTTTTTCTTCTTCCTTCTCCTTCCTCTTCTCTTCAGGCGGCTTCTCTTCTTCAACTGCAGCTGGGGCTTCTTCAGCCTCTTCTGGCTCTTCTTCCTCTTCCTTGGCAAGCTCTTCTTCAAGCTCTTTCATTTCTTCATCTTCAGCAACAGTTTCAGCAGTAGCCTCAGCAGCCTCGGTCGGCTTTACCTTTTCTTCTTCTGTGTCTTCTTTTTTGGTTTCAGCCTGCGGCTTTTCTTCAGATTCCTTTTCACTCATGGTGGCACAACTCCCTTAGGCTCGGATTTTCCTTGTCCTCCAGTGCCTTTTTTTGGGGTGGGTTCTGAATTTCCCGCCAGTTTTTGCGATAACCCACGTGGGCACGGCTCGCTTCTGCTTTCCAGCTTTGGTTAATCTTCGCTTTTTTGCTGTCGGCTTGTTTCTTGCCATTCTCTTCATCTCCTCTTGATTGTTGTTTCGCGCTTTTGTGCTTGCAACTGTAGGAGTATCTGTTTCAGCTGCGCGTCAGACAAAGGCACGGGTAGCCTTCCGGTTTGTGCGAGTTGGATTAGTTGAAGCTCAAGCTGCTCCGTGAACTCGGGACGAACAATTTTCAGGTTTGTCAGTCTTTGGCGGGCTTCGGGTGAGAGTATGCTTCTTAGCAGAAGCTGCTTTTGGGCTTCCAGCTGTTTTTGGGCTTGCGCGTTTCTCTGCTCTTCAGCCGCTTGCTTCTGCAGTGCTGAGAGTTTTCTTCTACGGAGCTCTTCCAGTTCCTCTTCAGACACCCCTGCTCACCTTCTCACTGTTTAGCCAGTGCTGAAAGCTCCTTTTCCTGCTCTTTTTCCACTGTTTCCGCCAGTTCCTGCAAAAGTTTTCGACCAGCCTTCGTCACTCTTCTTCCCTGAGGCTTCAAGGTCTCAACTAAACCGGCTGCTTCCAGCTGCTGCAAGCATTTCCTTATAGCTGAGCCGCCTGCTTTTGACACGTGTCGGGGTTTGCCGCCGCGACGTTTTCCTCTGCCGTATGCGGCCCTAAGCTTTTCTAGCCCTATTGGGCCGTAAATGTAGGTTTTCCGTAGGATGGAAGCACATCGGACATACCACCAGTTTGGGTCTTGAGGTTGTTTTTCAACATGTGAGCCTGTCTTGGCCACGCTTGCCCATGGCGGCGGCGTGACAGCATCCACATTCTCTCGTAGGTAGGTGGCTACTTTTTTGATGAGTTTGGATGCGGGAACGTCGTAAGGTGTTGTCAAGATGCTTTATCCCTTTGAGGTTTCCTTCAGTAAATCATGAAGCCTAATATAAAGGCTTTCACTTTTTGCGGGCCTTATACAGCATGAACGTGTGCCCCCTAACCTCAACCAGCGACGCCTCGGTTTGCTCAGCGATACGCTGGGCCAGCTGCTTGGCTCCGCCCTCTGCGAGAGCACTTTTTAGAAACTTACCCTTCACCATCTTGTTCTTGTCCAGCTGACTGGCTATTTCCTTCAGAACTTCCTGCGAAACGCCGCCCTTGCCTATCCACACGGTGGGGCTTGCTTCGCTTAAGCTTGATTTGACGAAGCGCTTTTTGCCTTCACTCATCTTACCCATTAACGTTACTCCTTTCTGCGTTTTAGGGGAATCCGCGTCTGTTTTCCGCATTCAAAGCACGTTATCACCACGTGAGGCTCTCTTCTCTGCCTAATGCGCACACGACAGTTAACGCCGGGCAAGATAAAGCTTTTACAGTGCTTGCAGACTTGTCGGCGGTACTCTTTTGGCAGGTGGATTCTTGCGGACATGGCAATTCTACGTGCGATGTCCACGTAACGTTGCGACAGCGAAGGGTCTATGCGGTGAGCTTCTCTTGCAAGTCTGAAAAGGGACTGAACACGCTGAAATGCCACGCGACGGGTTTCTGCGTCCAACGACCCCAACCTTCAAATTCAAAATTAGGCGCGGTTGAAATTAAGCTTTTCAAAGATAAATTGAAACGCCTAAAACCGAAGGGGCTTTAGTCTTTTCGTAAAGAATAATAAACCAAAATAATCCTAAAATTTAAACTAGTAATAACGGCTATAGCCTCAAGTCTTTGCCTTTATTGGATATTAAAGAAAAAGATTCAGAAATTATGAAAAAAGAACAAGTTTGGAAACACAGTTAACAGCAGCTTTTCAAAAGTTCAAATTTATCAGTTCTGATCATAATCGAATGACCCCCTTGCTAATGAATGCATTATTTCAGCCAGCGCAGGATAGCATTTTCTGTAAATTCGGTAGAACTTCTTATACACATTCGTCTTTTTCTTATCAGGAATTAATAATCCCTTCGTCTTTACAAATTTGTTTCGCATATCCAGAGTTATTTTTTTATTGCCAAGTGCCATATTTACGTAGAGAGCCACTCCTAGCGCACTTGCTTCCTCAGGCTGCTCCAATTCATAACATTTTAATCCCAAAACATCAACAATAATTTGCTTCCATAAAATACTCTTTGCACCTCCACCACTGATACTTATCTTTTTAAAATGAACATTCATGTCTCGGTAGACATCCATTATGCTCTTCAAAGAAAAAGCAACACCTTCAAGAACGGCACGATAAAAGTGCACTCTACTGCTCGACATTGCTATGCCTATGAAAGCTCCGCGAGCAAGAGGGTCCCATATTGGCATACGTTCACCTGACAAGTAGGGCAAGAAAATCAGCCCACCAGAACCCGCAGGAATTGCATTTGCCTTTTTGTCAATCTCGCGGTAAGATTCTCTGCCAAATTGCTTTGAAAACCATTTTAAGGCGGTTCCCGATGTCATGGCTGAAGCTGAATTAAACCACATATCGGGGATTGCGTGGCACCTTACTGGAACCATGGCTTTAGCGTTGTAAATGGGCTTTTCAGTGGTCAAGTCTATCTCAGCCGCTGCACCCAAATAGATGGTTCCATGTTCAGGATCTACTGCTTTGGATCCCGCCAGCAATGCGGCCGTATCGCCGCATCCGACTATTACGGGTAATCCCTTTTTGAGACCCGATTCTCTTGCTGACTTGCTTGTAAGCTCTCCAGCAATATTTATTGAAAGTTGGGGCTCGGGCAGCTTTTCTAGAGGAATATCGCAAAAAGACAGTATCTCATTAACCCACTTTCTCTTTGTCACGTCAAAAGCCATAGTAGCTGAAGCATCAACGAAATCGGTTGTTATTTCGCCAGTAAGTTTAAGCACAAAGAAGTCTTTTGGTTGAATAAATTTAAAGGTCTTCTCAAATATCTTTGGTTCGTTTTCTTTTATCCACATCCATTTTGAAAGGGAATATACTGGACTGATTGGATTCCCTGTTAAAGCGTACACGTCTTTAGAATTAAATTCTCTTGCTAATTTTTTAGCTTGATCGGCACCACGCATGTCTGCGTACAACAGCGCGTTTCTAAGCGGGTTTCCCGACTTGTCAACTGGTAACGCAGCAGCCATTGTTCCACAGAAGCCCAAGCCTGCTAAATCGTTCAGATCAATCTTTCTCAACAGCTGTACAATGATTTCTTTAACAGATTTAAACCAAAGCAACGGATTTTGTTCCATATGTCCGCTTTTAAAAGTAATCGAAGGGTATTTAGCAGTCATTCTGTCAACCAAGAAGCCTTCACTATCAACAAGGATACCTTTGCATCCTGTTGTTCCTAAGTCAAGGGCGAGCACATAAGGAGGAGAAAAACGCATTAATTCGCCTCGACTCTTAAATTTCAAAAGAAATACTTTTAAGTTTTATCGCCAACAACCCATATTCCTTAAATGATTTGGAGATAACGTCATTGAAGTTCCGCCAATTTGAACTTGAAAGGTGGCTTTCGGAATCCCGTTTTGAGTGCGAAGTTGATCTTTCAGCGTCGGTTATCACCCATTTTAAGTATAAAGAGTTAATCAGCGAAAAAGATTTAGACATGCCTATTAGAATCGGCCCGACCAACGGAACTGAAGAACTTAGAGAGGAGATAAGCCGTCTTTACTCTGGTGCTGTAAAGTCAAGCGGTGTTCTAGTTACTCACGGTGCTGCAGAAGCAAATTTTTTGCTACTGAACTGTCTCATTTCTCCAGGTGATGAATGCATTTTCGTGGTTCCAAATTATATGCAAGCAAAAGGAATACTGACAGCAATAGGTGCCAAGGTCAAACTTGTTTGGCTCGACGAAAAAAGAGATTATCGTCCGAATATTGAAGAAATTAACGAGTTAGCTTCTAAAAAAACCAAAGCAATTCTGATAACCAATCCTAACAATCCAACTGGCGCAAGATTGACATTGAAAGAATTAGAGGAAATTTGTGGAATTGCAAAAAGTGTAGGTGCATACGTGATAGGAGATGAAGTCTTGTGCGGTTTAGAGCTCGATGGAGAAAAAACCAAGTCGCCAGTTGAAATATACGAAAAGGGTATTAGCACCCGAAGTGTTTCAAAACTTGGATTATCTGGGTTAAGAGTTGGATGGATTGCAACGCGTGATTCTGCCATCGCCCAAAAATGTTGGTTAATCAAAGATTATACAAGTTTAGGCAATTCCTTTTTTAACCAGCAAGTCGCGGCCATCGCTCTAAAGAAGTTCGATTTAATCAGAGAAAGAAATCGTAAAATCCTCAGCCACAGAGTCGAAATCCTCATGAAAGCAGTAGAAAAAAACAAAGATTTTATATTAAAGAAAAAACCATGAAAAAAATCATTTTTATTGCTCTTATTATTTTATAATAGCGAGATTATTATAAAATTTTACTTTATAATAAAAAAAATATAATAATTTATACAATATTTGTCATTTAATATTTGAGGAGCCGGTTATATATTAGTCGAGCCTTAAAAACCCCCTTGTGCGGTGTTTTATAGCCGGCACTTCGCCTTTGCAGTACCTCTCCATC
>JAWAPV010000030.1:1371-10652 GCA_038894255.1 Bathyarchaeia archaeon | reverse complement strand
TTGCTGTGGCCATTACGATAGCAATTATTACGGCGGCATCGTATAGTTCGCTTACTTCATAGTCTTTAAGGAAATAAGTAACTATTGAGAGCCCCACAGCGACAAGTAAAATTATCATCAGTATGTCGGTAAACTGTTCCAAAAACATTATTATCGGAGACTTGCGCTTCTCCTTCTTCAGCTCATTTGAACCGTATTGCTGAAGTCGCTTCTGGGCTTCTTCGTTGCTTAACCCCGCCTCAGTAACATTTAATTCCTTTAAGACTTCAGAAATATCCTTTGAATGCCAAGGTTTGGACGACGTATGCTCCCGCTCCATTTCCCTCTCAGTATGAAGGCTATTGTGTCTAAGCAAGAGAATATATCCTTTTCTAAGCAGATACCCAACAAATAAGTTTATAAGAACACAGAATTCACTACAGCATCTAAAAATAAACGTTTGGAGAATGGAAAGATGTTTGATCCGTGGCTTATTGCACCAATATCTGCTTTAATTTCGATAATCATTGGCATATACTTCTACCACAGCGTTGACAAGGAAAACAGCGGAACCGAAAGGATGAAAGAAATCTCTAACGCTATCAAGGAAGGAGCAAGCGCATTCATAAGACGCGAATACTATATACTGGCAATATTCGTCGCGGTTTTTTCAGTTTTGCTGCTTATATTCTTGCCAACTCCTATTTGGCTAACGACAAATTGGCTGAAAAACGTCGAATTGGCACTGGCCTACATTTTCGGGTCAGGTTGCTCGGCGCTGGCAGGCTACTTAGGTTTGAGCATAGCAACAAAGGCGAATGCAAAAGCAGCCAACGCAGCACAAGAGGGTCTTAACAAAGCGTTTCCAATAGGCTTCCATGGCGGCGCAGTCATGGGCTTCGCGGTTGTTGGCTGCGGCTTGCTTGGTATCAGCGTTGTCTACGCTGCTACAGGAGACCCCGAAATAGTGTTAGGCTTCAGTTTCGGCGCAAGCGCTTTAGCACTTTTTGCAAAAGCTGGTGGTGGAATCTACACCAAAACTGCAGACATAAGCGCAGACCTCGTTGGCAAAGTAGAACTGGGGATACCTGAAGATGACCCGCGAAACCCCGCAGTAATTGCTGACAACGTAGGCGACAACGTCGGCGACGTGGCTGGTATGGGCGCTGACCTATTCGACTCCTACGTTGCAAGCATCGTGGCTGTTCTGATACTTGGCCAAGTTCTTAACGCCGCAGCAGGCGCAAGCGGAATGCCCCAAGTTTACCTGCAGATACCCCTAGTGTTCGCTGGGCTTGGCATATTGGCGGCGGTTCTGGGCGCCATGACCGTTAGGGTCAGCAAGGAAGGCGACCCTGGAAACGCGTTAAACATGGGCACATACATCACTTGCGGAATCTTTGTAGCACTAACTTTTGTTACAGCCTACTATCTCGGATACGACCTCAGAATATGGGGCGCCGCAATAGTCGGACTGATAGCGGGCATAGTCATCGGCATGACCTCAGACTACTTTACTTCAGACGACAAAAAGCCTGTTTTAAAAACGGCTGAAGCATCTGTAACAGGCACTGCTACAAACATAATCACAGGCTTCTCATACGGCTTGCAAAGCGTGTTTCCACCGTTACTCGGAATAGGAATCGCATCCGCAGTAGCCTACTACCTATGTCTCCCCATGGGCACCGACTACGCCTTGTTCGGCATCGGCATGGCAGCACTTGGCATGCTTTCCATCGTTGGCTTAATAATCTCGAACGACGCTTACGGCCCAATAGTTGACAACTCCAGAGGAATAGCTGAACAAGCAGGGCTAGGTGAAAATGTTATTCGCATAACTGACGATTTGGACTCGGCTGGAAACACGGCCAAAGCCATAACCAAGGGATTCGCCATAGGCGCCGCGGGACTAACCGTCATCGCGCTTCTCGCCGCGTTCCAGCAAAGGGCAGGCGGAAACATAACTTTCAACCTTATGGACCCAAGGGTTCTACTGGGCGCCCTCATCGGCATCGCGATGCCTGCTCTGTTTTCAGCAATGGTTATGCTTGGCGTGGGCCGAAACGCCGAAAGAATGATTGCGGAAATCCGAAGACAGTTCAAAGAAATTCCTGGACTAAAAGAAGGCAAGCCCGGCGTTAAGCCTGACTATGCCAAGTGTGTTGACATTGCCACGGTTGGAGCTATAAAGGAACTCATGCCCGCAAGCATCGTCACCATCGTCGTAACTTTGGCTGTCGGGTTCATAGGCGGAATCGAAGCTATGGGCGGATACCTCGCAGGCAGCATATTCTCAGGCATACTTTTCGCGTTGCTCATGGCTAACGCTGGTGGCCTATGGGACAACGCCAAGAAGCTAATCGAGTCAGGCGTGCATGGCGGCAAAGGCTCCGAAGCGCACAAGGCGGCTGTTGTAGGCGACACTGTGGGCGACCCGTTCAAGGACACGGCAGGTCCGTCGCTTAACACGATGATTACCGTGATGTCTCTGGTTGCTTCGCTGTTTGCTGTGCTGATGGCTGAAAACAACCTGCTTAAGCTACTAGGTCTTGCCTAAACCCTTCTTACCCTTTTTTCTCTAGAGCCTTTTCCACTTCTTCTCTTATAATGTAGCCTGCAATGTGAAGGATGGGCTCTTTAGCTTCAGGGTCAACGTTCATCGTTGCGGTGCACGGATAACTGTGGTGTGCCTTCGCTATTGCGTCATAAAGCAAATCCCTCCTGGTTTCAACCTCTACCAGCTTTTTCGCCACGTACCATGTAGAGCCGCACGGTGCACTCCGCTTAACAACTGTAGACTCCACGACTTCGGCTTTTCCTCTTCTCGCAAGAGTAACCTCAAGCGAGGGTTTGCCTATTCCAAGTTCGGTAACCAGCCTCGAAATAGTCGGCTTGTCGTCCATGTTCGTTAGTGAGCAGAAAGGCTTCGGAAAAGCTGTTTCCAACCCAACTTCGCCACATTTCTCTTCCACCTGTTTTTTCAAGCCTGAAGGAACTTCGGCGAAATCTTCGATAGGCACAACTAATCCTTTTACCGAGGCTCTTTCTAAATGATGCGGCAGTTCCAACAGCAGATCCTTGTGCACGCCTGAGGCTACGCAGAGGTCGGCTTTCGGAATTTTTTTTGGCATATACCTTTCAGGGTCGTCTACGAAGGCGGGCAAATCCGAAGGTTTTGGCAGCTCTATTGCGGCTCTCACGTTGCCTACAAAGCTGTAAACGCCGTATTTGCAAGAATCACACAGTATTCCGCACGATTTGCAGAAACTAGGGTCGTTTATGATGTTTCTTATTACTCTTTCAGCAAATTCTCCACTGTAAAGGAAAATCAAAGTCAGCGGCTCTTTTTTAATGATTGGCGTCATCTTTTCCACTACAAGTCAATCACATAACACGAGAAGGCTTGCCCCATTTTAAACTATCCTATTTTCTGCTGTAAACCTCTGCTTTTTAGTGTGAAGCAGATAAGCAAAGTTCGTTGCGAATGCTGACGAGATTTTGGAGCAACAGAAAAGCGTTGAAAAGATGGGGGTAGAGACCGCGTCTAAAGCGTTCACGGGTGAGCAGAAAAATCCTCAGCTGATTTGTGCATTTTGTTCTCTGCGTGACAGCATACTACGGATTGCTGAGTCTGTGGCTGACATTGAAGATTGCTGTCAACTGTGCCTACAAAATGGCCTAGTTCTTCTTGTCTGAAGAATAGTTAAGAGTCAACGTTAGCTTAGACGGTGCAAGTTCCTTCTGGAGCAGTTTTCTGGCTATCTCGAGTGCCATGTTGTAGTTGTAAACTTCCTTTCCCTCAGCGCGTGCATCTCGTAAAATCTCCTTTTCCAACTTGTGCTTCAAGTCTCCGATTGCTAGTCCGCCTATGCCAAAAACTCCCTGCTCGATTTCTTTCATGTCGTCTTTCAATTCTAAGCCTTCCACGCCGTAAGGTGGAATCGTGTTCACGTCAACTAGGACCTTCATGAGGTTAACCTCTTTCAGCAGTTCCTTCTCGATGACGCGGATGCCTCTTCCTCCCGCGCAGAACACAACATCTGCCTTCTTCAAAATCTCCAGCTTCTCAGCTGGTGTAGGCGCAAATACTCCTTGCACTTTCACTCCAAAGCCTTCCTCGAGGGCCTTTGCAACTTCTTCAGCATACGCTTTTCCGTCTGCACGTTTAGGGTTAATGCTGGCAATTATTGCGTTGCAGCCCAGCTTTGCCAAAAGAACCGCCGCAATTTGCCCCACGGATCCGGTGCCCATAACAGCGCATGTTTTGTCTTTCAGTTCTCCCAATTTGTGAGAAATCAAAGCATCTTCCACCTTCGCAACCATGGCCGCGGCTGTGGTGTAGGCGCCGCCTGGGTCAACTATGACGCTTGCCTTAAATGGCGGAAACATGGTTTCCTTTGCGACCTTGTATATGTCCTCAGCCTTTTCTGTATCTTTTCCTCCTATGAAGAAGCAGGTGCGTTTGACGGCTTTTGGTTCTCTCGAAAAAACTGCATCTTGTATTATTTTTCTTGCGTCTTCTGGAGTTACTTTCTCGTATGGAATGACTGCGTCGTAGCCGGCGTCGTATGCCATGCATATGTCGAAGGGGCTGGCTTTTTCGTCGGTGTCCAAGTAGAATAGTAGGTAAGGCGCTTCTGTTGTTGCTTTGCCGATGACTGGTTTAACTTGTATTTGCATTGACTGCAAAAGGTTGGAAAGTTCTTTTGAGCCCGTGTTCTCGGTTTGAGTTGATACTACTTTTTTGGTAATTTTGACTGTTTCCACTCTGACGTTCAGTTTTTCCAAGAGCTTTTTCACGCCTTCAACATGTTCCGGGCTTGAAATGTGAATGCCAACAATCTCCTGCTTCGACTCTACTTCTTGGGCATGTTCCATAATGCCCATTGCAATCCAGCTTTCTCTTATTGGAAAAGCTGCCTCTTTTTCCTGTTCTTCCAGTTCAAGCTGCAAGCATTGGCCGTAAGCCACAAGATAATCTCTTTCAGTTGATTTTTCGTCTCCCTGTCTTGATAGATCAGACAGAATCTTGAGAATGCTGTCTCTTTGCTCTATTTTCTTGTCCAAGTTGGCGGCAAGGTATGCTCGAGCGTTTTCGTCAATGTCCACGGCGAAGAACGGAATCTCTTCACTTTTGAATACCTTAGTCAGGCTGTTTTCTTCAAATTCCTTCTGCGAACGCATGCCCCGTTCGTCGGTTGCGAAGTCGGGCTTCACATTCTTCATTATATTCTCTAAGAATTTCTGGAAGCCTATCGAGGGCTGATAAAGTGTTTGCAGTTGACTGTTGATTCGAGTTTTTTCAGATATCCAGAATGGCTCGTTATACTCTTTTTCCACGATTAATATTGAGAGGTGCTTGTTTTTGAGTGGAGCGACTTCAAGTGTTTTCAATTTGATTCCTCCCGTTTAGTTTCGTGTTTCGTGAAATATATATGTAACCTAAATACCTTAAATGTAACTCATATATGCACTATGGCGAAATTAACCGTCATAAATTTTTGTAAATAGAAAAAGGGCGTAGAGTCTGTACTGTATTTTACGGTTGTTTCATTTTTGCAACTATTTTCTGTGCGACTTCTTGCGCTTTTATCGCGTCTTCCACCGTAACCTGAGGCTTTGTGCCGTGAAGAAGGCAGTCTATGAAGTGCTCGTCTAGTTGGCGGTGTCCCCAAACGCGGGTACCCTTAACCTCCAGCTTGATTTCTTGCGGTTGCTGCTCTGAGCCGTAAAGAAGTATTTTGTCGTTCCAGATGGCGTGAATGACGTTTGTGTTGTCTCCATAAACCTCGAGTCTACTTGTGCTTGCTGAAGGCGTTACAGAAGCGCCGTAATGCAACGAGCCAACCGCGCCATTCGTAAGCTTTACAAGTCCCATGGTGTTGTAGCCCAAAATGTTCTTGTACTTCTCAAACCGCGGGTAGCTTGCCATCCATTCCACATCTGTGATCTCGCTTTTGAAGAGCCAGCGGAACATGTCGATGGACCAGACTGAAAGCGTAAAGTCTGGGTAGCCGCCGCTTTTCTCGACGTCCCATGCCCAAGAGCCTCCGGGCCACTGTTCTGCAATTGCCATTGCGGGTATGAATTCGCGGAAGTGGAAGGCTATAGGCTTACCTATGGCTCCAGTTTCTAACATTTCCTTCGTTTTCAGATAAATTGGTGCAAATCTGAAATTCAGGATGGGCATAAGAAGTACTCCAGCTTCTTTGGCGGCTTCATCAAGTTCTCGCACTTTTTCTATGGTGTTGGCCATAGGCATCTCGCATAGGACATGTTTGCCTTTTTTAATAGCTTTCATGGCAAAGTCGTAGTGGAAAGGCGTTGGAACCGAAACGACTACGGCTTGCACTTTCGGGTTTTCCAGAACTTTTTCGTAGTCTAAAGAATATGGCACGCCGAATTCTTCAGACAGTGGTTTGACTCGTCTTTCAGTTTGGGCACAAAGCACTACGAGGTCAGAGCCTTCGATTTTCTTGAAGCTTGGGACGTGGGCAGCGCCTCCAACGAACCCGACTCCAGCTATAGCGACTCCTATTTTTTCCGGCATAAGTTTCACCTAATATTTTTTTGGTGCATGTATATACATTAGTTAGTGCATAAAATGTTTGTGCTTTTGCTCCAAACATAACGTAAAAAGAAGGGGCCACGCGCTTTTCTATGTTGAATAGAAATCTGTTAACGCCAATTTAAACAAGGTTTGAAAACGTAAATAAGCCTTGTAACCCTAACAAAACATGGGGGAACACCAAGTGAAAATTGCAGTTTGCGGCAAAGGAGGCGTGGGCAAAACTCTGATTGCAGGCGGCTTAGCTCTTTTTTTCGCGGAAAATGGAACTAAAACCATAGCTATTGACGCTGACCCTTCACCCAACCTTGCATTAACGTTAGGTTTGTCTCCAGAAAAGGCGCGTGAGATACTGCCTATTTCAGAGAATAATGAATTGATTAAGACCAAAACCGAAACGGGTTTTTCAGGCGTTTACCGTTTATCCTTTACTGTGGACGATGTTATCCGCAATTATTCGGTGGAAACCCCTTTCGGTGTCAGCTTGATTGTCATGGGCACCGTGAAATCGGCGGGTTCTGGATGCACTTGCCCAGCAAACGCGGTTGTGCGTTCTCTGCTTCGCCACCTTATAGTGGAGCGAAACGAAGTTGTCATTCTCGACATGGAAGCAGGAGTTGAACATCTTGGCAGAGGCACTGCAAGGCATGTAGACACGATGCTTGTTGTTTCAGACGCGAACATGAAAGCCCTTGAAACCGCCAAACACATTCATGAACTGGCTGCAGACACGGGCATAGGACACGTTTTTTTGGTTGGAAACAAAATAACTGGTGAAACCCAGAAAAACGCTATAGAAGAGTATGCTAAACACAATAGTTTAGAGATTTTTGGTTTCGTTCCCTTTGACAGAAAAGTCGCAGAAGCAGAGATGCAAGGCGAAACCCCCCTCAAATATAGGGAATCTAAAGCACTGCAAGCCATAGCGGAGCTGCAGCAGAGGCTAACCAAAAGGTAATTAGAATATTCGTTGTATCAACTCGTAAAAGTGGGTGCAATGAAAAAAATTGTTGTAATAGGACGCGGAGGCACGGGCAAAACAAGCTTTGTAGCTCTGGCAACAAAATACTTTATTGAAATCGGAAGTACTCCTTTGCTTTTGGTTGACGCGGACCCTGACCAAAACCTTGGCGAAATGGTGGGTGTTGACTTGGCAGAGGAAGGAAAGAAGACCATTTCCGAGCTGCTTGTTGAGACTTTTCTGGAACAAGGCGGAACTACAGTAGGGGTGGCGCCTACGGAGCGAATTGAAAACAGAATCTGGGCGCTAGGCATGCATGAAGGAGAACATTTCGACTTCATATCGGTCGGCACAAAATGGGTTGAAGGATGCTACTGTCTTCCAAACGCGGCGTTGAAAGGCGCTCTCGAAGCAGTAAGCAAAAACTACAAGTACGTGCTAATAGATTCGCCTGCTGGTTTGGAGCATCTGAACCGTAGAATAACCTCAAAAGTTAACGACATCTTTGACATAATCGACCCCTCCAAAAAGTCCTTTGACCACATCAAACGGGCTTACCGCATTGCCAAAGAAGTTAAAATCGAATTCGACAACTTTTACGTTGTTGGCGGCTTTAGGTTCCCCGAGCAGCAAGAGAACAACGCCAAAGCAGCTATAGCTTTCAAGTATCTAGGTAAAGTGAACCGAGATGATAAAGTCGAAGAAAACGTTTTCGCCGGGAAACCTTTGCTAAATTTGCCTTCAGACTCGCCTGCCTACGTCTCAGTAAAGAGGATAATGGAAAATGCTGGCTACCTAAAAAGCTAAGCATATCCCATTTAGTTAACTGCCATATTTAACGCAAGCGTAACGGAATTACTTTTCTAGAAAACTTAAAATGATTGAACAACAACATTATAACTTCTACATTTAGGTAGGCTAACACTTTGAATGCCAAAGGCTTCCACGTTAAACTTGACGAACTAAAGACTAACACGGCCCACATAAAAAACCTCCAAGTTTCCATCGGCAAAATCGTTGACACTTCATGGGAGGAACCAATGGGGCCAACACCTTTCCCGTCCTCGACTGCGATGAGAGACTGGGATTTAAAGTTACTAAACCGTTACAAGCCGTTCTACATGCCTTTCTGCGACTTGTGCTGCCTATGCACTTTCGGCAAGTGCGACCTGACAGGAAACAAACGCGGCGCTTGCGGAATCAACATGGCGGCTCAACAGTCCAGAATCGTGCTCATAGCTTGCTGCATGGGAGCCGCAACCCACATTGCCCATGCAAGGCATCTGGTTGAGCATCTAATAGATAAATACGGCCGTGATATACCGCTGGAGGTAGGAGGCCTAAACATCAAGGTTGAGGCTCCTATGGCTCGCCTCGTTTGCGGTTTGAAACCTGAAAAACTGGGAGACCTTGAAGAAGTTTTGGATTATGCTGAAAGCCAGGTAACTCACGCGTTAGCAGCTACGCACACAGGGCAGGAAGGAAGCAACCTTGATTTTGAGTCTAAGGCTTTCCATGTCGGCATGATAGACCATTTAGGCATGGAAGTCGGTGACATCGCCCAGATAGCAGCTTACGGTTTCCCCAAAGCTGACCCAGAAGCGCCTTTAGTAGACCTTGGTTTTGGAACGATAGACTCTAGCAAACCGGTAATTCTGGTTATTGGCCACAATGTTGTTCCGTCAGTCGGCATAATCGACTATCTGCGAGACAACGGCATGGAAGAAAAAGTTGAAGTATGCGGCATATGCTGTACGGCTCATGACATAACCC
>JAWAPV010000030.1:0-1361 GCA_038894255.1 Bathyarchaeia archaeon | reverse complement strand
GTTACTTTAACCGTGCAAAAATTGTAGGCCCAATCTCGTGGCAGCTCCGCTTCATAAGAAGCGGCGTTCCAGACGTCCTCGTCTTAGATGAACAATGCATAAAGGCGGATGCCTTTGAAGAAGCAAAAAGAATCAAAACCCCAGTTATTGTGGCGTCTGAAAAGAACTGTATGGGGCTGCCAAACCGCACAAACGACTCCGCAGAAAAGATAATAGAAGATTTAGTAAGCGGAAAAGCAGCTGGAGCCTTAATTTTAGACCCTGAAAAAGTTGGAGAAGTCGCCGCGCAAGTTGCTTTGAAAATTGCTCCAGCACGCAAAAAGTTCAAAGTGCTGCCTGAAACAGAAGAAGTTGTGGAGAAAGCAAAAGAATGTAGACAGTGCAATGATTGCAGACGCGCTTGCCCCCAAGACTTGGAAATTCCAGAAGCAATGAAGGCGGCTGCAAAAGGGAAACTTTCAAAACTTAAAGATTTGTACGATTCTTGCGTTGGATGCGGGCGTTGCGAAGAAGCATGTCCAGTACGCTTAGAAATTCACAGTTTTATAGTGAAAGCCGGCGAAAAAAAACTTAGAGAAGAAATCTACAAGATTAGGGCTGGAAGAGGCCCAATACAAGACGTTGAGATAAGAAACGTGGGAAGCCCCATTGTTCTCGGCGAAATCCCCGGCGTAATTGCTGTTGTAGGATGCTCTAACTATCCAAAGGGCGGAGCCGACGTTGCAGAGATATGCACCGAGTTTGCCAACAGACGCTACATAGTCGTAACGTCAGGATGCGCGGCTATGACTGCCGCTATGTGCAAAGATGAGGAAGGGAAGAGTCCTTACGAAACGCATACAGGCGAGTTCACGGCAGGCGGAATAGTTAATGTTGGCTCATGCGTGTCAAACTCTCACATTGCAGGTGCAGCAATTAAAATCGCAAACATCTTTGCAAAAAGAAACCTGCGTGCCAACTACGAAGAAATAGCCGACTATATCCACAACCGCGTGGGCGCGGTAGGCTTAGCTTGGGGTGCATACTCGCAGAAGGCAGCGGCCATTGCTAGCGGTTTCTGGCGGCTCGGCGTGCCCGTAGTTGTCGGCCCTCACGGCTCCAAATACAGGCGCATGCTTCTAGGCAGGTCAGACCACGAAGAAGACTGGTACGTTTACGATGCTCGAACAGGCGACAGCGTCCACGTTGGGCCTGCTCCAGAGCATTTGTTTTACGCTGCTGAAACAAAGGAAGAGGCGATTGTTATGATGGCCAAACTTTGTTTAAGGCCTAATGACACTTCTAAGGGAAGAGCCATCAAACTAACGCATTACATCGACCTGCACAAGCGGCTGTACGGAACAATGCCTAAAGACATACAC
>JAWAPV010000029.1:0-10683 GCA_038894255.1 Bathyarchaeia archaeon | reverse complement strand
GCCGTTGGCGGAGCCACGTGGGTAAGCGTTCACCACGGCGGAGGAGTAGGCATAGGCTACAGCATACACGCGGGCATGTGCCTTGTGGCTGACGGGACAAAAGAGGCAGAGAAGCGCATAACCACTGTTTTGACAACCGACCCGGGAACAGCCATAGTTAGGCACGCTGACGCGGGCTACGAGAAGGCTCAGAGGATAGCTAAAGAGAAAGGCGTAAAGATGCCCATGTTGAAGTAGCCTTTTGGGTTTGCAGCGCACTTTTATGTCTCAAGTATTCATGGTAGAAAAGTGTTAAAAACGTCGAGGAAGCAGCTTATTCTTACTAGCAACTTTTACGGGCAGAACTCACATTGCCCTTTCTTTTTCTGCTCCTGCAACCACCTTTCCATTCCGATTTCTTTCATTTTTTTAAGGTTTTCAACCGTGCGCTTGTGGTGGTCTACGCCGTCGCTGGCGAAGGCTTCCAGCATAGAGCATGGAAAATCAGCACACTGGAAACAGTAAGTTACGCCTCTGCTTTTTGCGCAACACATCATTTTGCAGTCTGCACCCCAGTGGACTTCCAAAGAGCCGCGGCACCCTTCGCACGTTATCTGTTCTGGCTTTACTATCTTGTTTCGCTTCTCTCTTAGCCAATCAATGATTTCTTTCCTTCGTTTTTCGTCGCCGTGTCCTGCAAGAAAAATGTCGCACGTGGCACAGTTTAAACCGCAAACCGAAATGTTCCACTCGCGCTTCTTCATATTGATCACTTGTGGTTTCACCGTTTCTTTTTTGATTTAAGGTTTTGCACCAACAACACTCGTTTAGCTGCATCATAGCTGGTTTTTCCGGTTTACATTTCATTTGCTTGCCCAATAAACGATCAAGAATACGCGGACGTACAATTCTCCATCCTGCCCACTGTTTCGCCACGGTTCGTTGCTTCTTACCTAGGAGCGTGCTGCTGCTATAGCCTCTTATTTATAGGTCTGATTTTTGTCTGAGTTATCGTCCATCCAGCCCCAACGCCCTTTGTTACCAGAGACTCGATTTCCCGCCGTATGGTGGTTTGCGGGAATGGCAAAACCTAGCCCCTGCGAGTAGCTTGCGACGGTTGCGGTTATGCCGGCAGCTCGGCCTTGGTAATAACCGTAAACGAGACAAGAATCACCAACGTAGATGATCTTTTAATGTCTTAATCACGTGTAAGAAAGTCGGGTTTGGATGCGCCCACTTAAACGTTACCGAAGACAATGCAAGTCCTAACAGTAGCAAAAATTGGTTTTTTCCTAGGATTTTAAGAAAAGTAAGGTAAATACCGCGGAAGCAGGTTCCTTGCACAGAGGTGCTAAAAGAAGAGTGTTAAGCATAAATAGGCTGTCTAAAGGAATATTTCTAAAACTTATGCCTCCGTTTTTCAAGACGGCTATCATGTAAATTGTTATTATGTAGCCTCTTTTATTGAGGTGCTTGTTGCCTTTTTTACTAATTCACCTTATTACACGCTTGTCAGATAGCGTTACCTTCTTTTCTGTTTTTTTCCTCCACGAGTTCTTCTCGTCTGGTAACCTTTCGCTTTGTCACGGCGAACGCTCTCTTTGGCCTTTCTACGGGAATCCTGTTCTCTACCCATGTTCCTTCATCTCTCAAATATCAGATGCCTCCTTTCCAAAAAACCTTCTGTTAAAAATACAAGGCTTCCTTTTTCCTACTAATATCAACCTATGTTAATAGTTCTGCGTAAGCGCCGGGAGTGGGATTTGAACCCACGCGGACCATGAAGGTCCACAAGCTGTTAGGCGCCCCATTGAGAAGCGTCTCCAGGCTTGCTCCATACCTGGCTAGGAGACCCCGGCTCTTCAAGTTTAAGCTTATTATGCAGAGCGGAGTTTATGTTTATTTTGTTTGCCTCTCGCACGCGAAGGTTGGTGAAGGCTGTTGAAAGGGAGCAAGAGGTATTCGCTAATACTATTTGCCGCGTTAATGTCTTTTTGCATGTCTTTTTCTCAGTCAATAGCGATGGTCCTCATAATTGGGCCGCTTGCCGAGTTTTGGGCGAAATGGCCTCGTGCTTTCCTAATAGGTTTTGCTGTTAGTCTTCCAACGTCGCTGCTTATCGTGCCGGTTGTGCGAAAAGTAACAAACAGGCTGACAGGAGAATAGCTTGAGGTCAAGTTTTTTCTGCTATGAGCACTCGGTAGCCGCTTTTTCGGGCGAGGACAGAGACGTTGCCAAAAGCTTCTTCAAAGAAGGAAAGTAGCCTTCTTCCCGCAATCTTTGACCTTACAACCATCTGTAACGTGCTTTTTGCTTCCATGTGGCTTGAAGCTTCGCATATCAAGGCTCTCATAACGTTCATGCCAGCGCTCACTGGTGGATTCGACAGAACGCATTTGAACTGCATTTCCTTCACGGGTTCATACAAGTAGCCGCACCTGACTTCCGCGTTGCTGACGCAGTTTATTTCAAGGTTTTGCTTTGCAAGCCATGCTGCTCGGCGGTTCACATCCACCATCACCACATACAAGTCGGGGCATAGGCTGGCCGCGACTGTGCCCACTGCGCCGTACCCGCAGCCGATGTCGAGCACGTAGCCGCCTTTTGGGAGCACCATTGACTCAATCAGTAGCTGCGTGCCCAAATCTAAGCGTCGCTTAGAAAAAACGCCAGAGGCAGTCATAAACTGGAAGCTTCTTCCGTGCAGATGCACGTGAAGCAAGCCAAGTCTTGGTTTCGACTTTGGCTGTTCCGCGAAGTAATGCTCAGAATGCTTGTCGCTTTTTGGGGTCATTCGGTTTTTGCCACGCTTTGCCAGCATTTTGGGTAGGTTCCCCTCGCCATCAATACACGCTCCACTTTCGCAACGATACCGTGCTGAAGATTCACTATTTCTTCTGAAGAAACAACGGCTCTAGCCAAAGCCACAGCCTCGCCTTTCAACGTGAATATTGCTACCAGCGAACCCTTAACTATGCCTGTTTCGACAGACAACACGCCAGGCGCGGTTAGGCTGGCGCCGTGGCACACCGCGTCAACTGCCGAATCTCTGATGAAGATTTTTGGGATTAACGCTAAAGCGTTTTCCATAGGCTGGATAAAACTTTTCAGTATCGCATCTTCCTTCTTTTCGGTCCACTCTGCAAAGCCATAAGCCACGTCATGCAAAGTCACAAAACCTTGAGCTTCTTCGACAAAAGGTCCAGCGCGCGTCCTACGTAGCTCCTGCATGTGAGCCCCGCAACCCAAAACTTCGCCTACGTCAAAGCATAATTTGCGGATGTATGTGCCGCCTTCGCATCCGACCCTAAAAAGAACGTTTCGGCCGCTCATTTCAAGAAAATCTAAGTAGTAAATGCGGCGCGTCCGCAGTTGCCTCTTGACTGAAGCCCGCAATGGTGGACGCTGGTAGATAACGTCTTCGAACTCTTTCAAAACGCTTTTTACGCGTTTCTCTTCGGTTTCTCCGTGAAGCTTCATCACGCAAACGTACTCTTTTCCGCTGTAAAGCAAAGCTTGAACGGTCTTCGTAGCCTCTTCTAGGGTGACGGGCAGAACCCCGGTCACTTTGGGATTTCTCTGGCTTTCTTTTAGTTTAAGCCTCTAGAGTCCCGCCGTGGCCGATATGTTTAACCTTGACCAGTCTTTTGACCCAAGCGGCGACTTCGTGGCTCGTTGGGCCCGCTGGCTTGTCAAGGTTGATAACGCCGTAGCGCATGTATTCTTCTGCTGGGCGTTCTTCGGGTTTGTGCCCGTATCTTGGGCTTGTTTTTTCTTCTGCTTTAACGAGCAGTTTGCGTTCAATTTCCCATGGAGCGGCACTTCTTGGCATGCTACATTTTCACTCTACGCACAAGAAGGGAGGCTCAAAATATAAGGGTTTAAGCTTAAGCAAAAGAAGGCTTAACAACCTGTTTCATGGCGTCAAGCTTGCCCGCTGATTTAAGCGCCTCTTCCACTTCTTCGTCGGTGGCGCCACGCTTAATCTCCAGTTTCTCTCCCAAGGGTTCAATGTGGTTGATGTTTGTTCTTCTTCTTTTTACTCCGCTTACCGATTTAGGCCCTGTAACCAAGACGAAGCTTTTGTCTGCGATGTCAACTATTACGCATTTTCTTCCAGCCTCTCGGCCGCAGAGTTTAACGCAAATTCGCCCAACTTCTATTGCAGGCACCAGTTAACCTCCTTGTTAGGATAATAGGAAACCGTTCAAACTGATATTTATAACTTCACACCGACCCTCTCTAACCGAGTAGCTGTTGCTTGCATCCGCGTTTTCACGTCATGAACCTCGTTACTACTTCGTAAAGCACGCTTGTTCCAAACACGAGGTTTTCCACCGAGATGCGTTCGTCTATGCCGTGAACGGTTTTCATCATTTCGCTATAGCGGTCGCCATGATTTACAGGGTGAAAACCGTAGCACACACATCCCCTTCTTCTGAAGAAACGAGAATCCGTTCCGCCCGTCAGCAAAATGGGCGCCGTAAGGCAGTTAGGGTCAAACTCCTTCAAAACCTCAACTATCAACTCATAAAGCGGCGTATTCAACGGAGACTCTGAAGGCTCATTAGCCTGAATGATCTCAAACCCGAGCTTCTCCAACTCATCCTTAAGCAAGCCTTTTATCTCCTCCAAAGCCATCGTTGGGGTTTGCCCAGGCAGCACTCTACAGTCAAAAACAGTTTCGCATTCAGAAGGGATTATGTTTTCTTTCACTCCGCCGCGAACCATAGTAGGCGTAATAGTCATTCTAAGCATTGCCCTAAGCTCTTCGGCTTTCTGCTTGTCCATTTTCGCCAGAACGTCAATAAGCTGGTCTCCCATTTCTGGCGTTTCCGCAAGGACCGGCAAGGCCTGCTCAACTGCCTTGTTTGTCTTTGCAATCTCGGTCAGAAACTGCTTAACCGTGGGCACAAGCACCATTCTCGAACGGTAGTTTCCAAGTTTTTCGATAACCCTGTTCATACGCATTATCGCGTTGTCAGCAGCGCCTGGAACCGAGCCGTGGCCGGGTACGCCTTTAGCTTTAACCTTAAACCATAATATACCCTTCTCAGCCGTCTGGATTGTGTAAACACTTTTGCCGCCAGTTGGAATTGCCGTTCCGCCTCCCTCATTAATGATGTATTTGGCTTCTACTTTTTCTGGGTGGTTACGCACAAGCCATCCTGCGCCAGCCTCACCTCCTCTTTCCTCGTCGGCTGTCGCCGCGAGAATAACGTCGCCTTTGAGCTTTACCTTGTTTCGTTTTAAGAGCTTCATAATCATAGCCTCTATTGCGGTCATGCTTTTCATGTCAAGTGCGCCGCGTCCCCAGACAAAGCCTTCTTTAACTATTCCGCCGAACGGGTCTACGCTCCACTCGTTTGGGTTGGCTGCGACAACGTCTAAATGCGACAGCAAAAGCAGATTTGGTTTTTCGCCGCTTCCCTTCAGCCTTGTAATCACGTTGCCTCTTCCAGACGATGATTCCAAAACTTCGCACTTGAAGCCGTCTTTTTCAAGGTTTTCTGCCAAGTATTTGGCTGCGGCGGTTTCGTTTCCAGGCGGGTTTGTGGTGTCTATTTTTATCAGCTCGCTGAGAAGGTTTGTAACTTCTTCTTCAACTTCTTTAAGCAACTTGCCACGCATGTTGGCCCATCCACCCTCTTCTTACATGTATGGCTGGTTAACTTAAGACTTTAGTGTTTGCTGTTGGTTTACTTGCGTACTTTTTGAAACGTTTATCTTCTCTCATACCATATTTCTACATAGCACAACATGGATGGCGTGGGTATGGCTGTGGGGCAAACTCGAGTTCTTCCTAAGCCGCCTCAAATAGGCTCGGCGAAAATTGTCGGGTTAATATCAGATACCCACGTGCCTATACGTGCGAGAAGG
Organism: Bathyarchaeia archaeon; assembly: GCA_038894255.1. Classification (GTDB taxonomy): domain Archaea; phylum Thermoproteota; class Bathyarchaeia; order Bathyarchaeales; family Bathycorpusculaceae; genus JAWAPV01. The sequence continues at coordinate 4,824 of JAWAPV010000029.1, read as the reverse complement.
ATTCCTGAAGAAGTCTTCAAGATATTCGAAAACGCCGAGTTCATCATCCATGCTGGCGACCTTGTAGAACTGTCAGTCATAGACGAGTTAGAGCAGATTGCCCCCGTCTTGGCGGTTTGCGGCAACATGGACAGCTCCGGAGTACGAGAAAAACTGCAGACAATAGATTCGCTTAAGCTGTTTAACTGGAAAATCGGCGTAATCCACGACCCCGGCGTACTTTTTGGTACGAGAAAGATGAGTCAAATCGCTAAAAAGCATGGTTTTGACGTGCTGGTTTACGGGCATACCCACAATTCAAACGTGAAGTGGGAGGGAAAAACCCTTTTCATTAACCCTGGAAGCCCAACTAATCCTCTTCCGCCTTTTCTGGTTAAGCCTTCCGTGTGTTTGTTGAGGGTGACAAAAGAGGAGATAAAACCTGAAATCATACAGCTTTAGCTTTGTGCTTGATGAGGGAAAAATGGGCGTTTAGCCGCGTTTTCTTTTTTTGCAAGAAGCCAAAACCATCATGGACGAGGTTAATGTTAAAGTAATAAGCAGTGTTTGAAGCGAGAACTCGGGAACTGGGCCCGTCCACGTTGTGGCTCCGCTCCATCCAGTAAACGAGCAGCTCACGTTCACGGTGACGGTTGGGGTTCCTGAAACTTGTCCAAGGTCGTAAAGCACAAAAAAGGTGCCGTCTGGGGATAGCGGATGAGAGGCAATTGGCAGGCTTGTCCTGTTTGCTTCCATTATTACTTCGACAAAATTGACGTGATGAGATGTAGTATTGACGCTGTGTCGGATGGTTATGTTTAGGATTACGCGGTCGCCCACGCTGTTAGGAACCGCGTTGAGAACGTGAGCGGGGTCGGCGAACGAAACCTTGCAGAAACTAAAACACGCAAAAACTGCGATTGTTAAGAGGAGTTGTTTTGTGAACAAAGCCAAGAATTTCACTTCTCTAATATTTTACAAGGCCCTCAGTATATAATCTTAGTGTTTTGCAAACTTGTTCTTTGCGTTCAGTAGATGTACGCAAGATAATAGAAGAGAAAACCTAAAAACAGCGAGGCCATCCACGAAAACATGGTTAAACGCATAACCGTTTTTCTTTTGAAGCACTCTTTCACGTTTGAGCGAAGACGCCAAGCTGCCAGCAGCCAAAACCCAAGAATTAGGGCGACGATGCCGAAGACAGCGTGAAGCACGGTTACAACAGACACTATGTGAAATGGTTGCGCCGAAATTATCTCCAACCCAAAAAGCGAAGGGCCCATTATCAGCACAAAAGAAAGCGTGTTCAGCAAAACAGCAGCCAAGGTTAAAATTCCATGCATGACATACCTGCGTTTCTGTTTGAACCCCATACTTGTGAAAAGCACGGCGAAGATGACAATCTGCAACACCAAGTTTGCTTGCGGAGAAATTAAAGGATTCATTAACAGACCACAATTCAACATTGCAGCTTCAGTTAATATATTTTCACTTAAACTCACCTCTCTGCTGCGGTTAAATGTTGTTTGAGAGATTGTTTTAAAAGCAACTTTTGCCGAGGAACGTGCACAGGAGGATAACGCGCGTGGAACACTGCAAAAACCCTTGGAACAGGGAATGCAAAGAAAGCGACATAGAAGTTTACATTCATTTTAGAGGCGAGAAAGTGCCTATCTGCAAACGTTGCTGGAGCAAGCTTGCTGAACAAGACATGGAGTGGTGAGAAACGGATGGAAAGGTTCTGTGTTAACACGGCAAAGTCTTTCATTGGAAGAAACGTTAACCTTCACTTGAAAGACGGCTCTGTCATAGTAAACGTTCAACTATCAAGCCTCTGCAAAGACGAGTATGAACGAAACACCTTTGTCGAGTGCGTGCCTCACGGAAGCCGAAACTCTTTCAAGGTTCCCCTCAAAAACGTGGCTTGGGCAGAACTTTTAAACATACACTTTATCCAAACAGACTAGTTTTTACGGCAAAGGCGAACGCTAAAAAAGCGGGTTTGCCTAGCTATTACCATGCGTTGTTCTAGGTGTGGCGCGTGCTGTAAAAACACGGAGATGCTGCTTTGCAGAGCAGACATTAGACGCTTAGAAAACAAAGGATACAAGAGAAAAGATTTTGTTTACTTTGACCGCGAAGGCTTGGCTCGTCTGAAAAACAAGAATGGATACTGTTTTTTCTATGACGCGGATAAGAAGAAGTGCAAAGTTTACAGAAGCCGACCATTAGGGTGTCGGCTGTACCCTGTTGTTTACAGCGATGAAGAAGCCAAAGCTGTAGCAGATGACTTTTGTCCGATGGAAAACACTGTTTCGAAAGTTGAGATAGAGAAAAAAGGCAGAAAGCTCGTCAAACTGATTAGAGTAATAGAGAGAGAAGCCAAGCAGCGCCTGAACCATAGCCATTTCACATGAAAATTTAGAACAATCTTAAATATCCTTTGAATGACTTTCTCAGTGGCGAAAAACATGCCTTGCACAGTTATCACAGGAGCCTTCTGGGGCGACGAAGGCAAAGGAAAAATAATATCTTACCTCGCCTTAAAAGAACCGCTTGACGTCTGCGTCCGCACAGGCTCAGTCAACGCGGCACACACAGTGTGGTACAACGAAAAGCGTTATGCGCTTCACATGGTCCCCGCAGGTTTCGTTCACGAGAAATGCCGCCTGCTGATTGCTCCCGGAGCCAACGTTCACGTTGCACAACTTCTCAAGGAAATAGAAGAAACAGGCGTCCAAAAGCGTATTGGCGTGGACAGCCAAGCAAGCATAATAGAAGAAAAACATTCACAGCAAGACAAGTCCAGCGCACACCTGAAGGGCTTGGGCACAACTGGGTGGGGTGTGGGTCCCGCGCTCGAAGAACGTGTAAGAAGAACCGCGAAACTCGCAAAAGACATACCTGAGCTTAAACCCTTTTTGACGGATGTTGCTGAAGAAACAAACAATGCCATAGCCGCAGGCAAAAACGTTCTGCTTGAAGGCACGCAAGGGCTAATGCTTTCACTGTTCCACGGCACATACCCCTACGTCACAGGCAGAGACACAAGCGCATCCGCAATATGCTCAGAGGCAGGCGTCGGCCCAACAAAAATCGACAATGTACTTATAGTGTTTAAGGCCTTCATAACCCGTGTAGGAGCCGGCCCCTTACCTGGCGAACTGCCAAAAGAGGAAGCCATAAAATGTGGCTGGTTTGAAACTGCTGCAGGAACAGGACGAGATAGACGCTCGGCACCTTTCAACTTTGAAATAGCTAGGAAGTCTGCTGTGATAAATGGTGCCACCCAAGCAGCCGTGACCAAGCTTGACTGCGTATACCCAGAATGCAAAGGCGCCAGAGAATACGACGAGTTGTCTAAAGCCGCTAAAGAGTTCATAGAAAAAATAGAGAGGCAGACTAAGGTTCCGGTGATGTTTATAGGAACAGGCCCAGATGCTCTCGACATTATTGACCGAAGGTAGGAAAGCCTTCGACACGGAATTTTTATCTTATAGCACGTTTTCATTAAAGGAGGGTGTAAACTGATGAGTGAACCAGTTCAGCATCCAGCAAAACCGAAAACGTCTAAGACTCTGCTTGCACTAGTGTTTATAGCTGGCTTGCTGCTTGGCGTTCTGCCCGCTAACTACCTACTTTATCAACAAATAGAAATTCTAAAAAACAAAGTTTCCACTCTTGAAGGTCAAGTTTCTAAATTGTGGGGTTTTCAAAATGTGACTAACCAAACGATAATTGTCTACCAAAACTCTTCTTCCCTGTCAGAACTTTATGAAAGAGTCAAAGATTCTGTAGTTTTAATTCTCGGAACCTTAGCCAACACCTCACTCATCCAAGGCTCTGGCTTCGTCTACAATTTCAGCGGAACCATGGTTGTGATAACTAACAACCATGTTGTCCACAGGACAACAAGCATAAGCGTGACTTTCTCCAACGGAAACGGCTATGAGGCAAAAATAAACGGCACAGACCCCTACGCGGACCTAGCAATACTCGTCGTCAACGCGCCAAACGAAGAATTCAAACCAATAGACATCGTATCGTCCTCCACGTTGAGAGTGGGCGACCCCGTCATCGCCATCGGCAACCCCTATGGGCTAGTGGGTTCTTTAACTACAGGCGTGGTCAGCGCCCTTGGAAGAACAATCACAGGCGAAGAATACACAGGAGGTTTTGCCATAGCCAACATCATCCAGACAAGCGCACCAATAAACCCTGGAAACTCGGGCGGGCCACTGCTGAATTACGACGGAAAGGTCGTGGGCATAACAACCGCCATCGTCGCAGACTCGCAAGGCTTAGGATTTGCCGTCCCATCAAACACGATACTTAGAGAAATACACTCGCTGGTCACTACCGGCGGCTACGACAACCATTCTTATCTGGGTTTGCGAGGAACAGACATGGACTACCTGCGGGCCAAGGAGATCGGCGTAAACGTTACCTATGGATGGTATGTCGCTGAGGTGGTGTTCGGCGGGCCTTCTTACAATGCTGGCATCCAGAAAGACGATGTGCTTATCGGCATAAACGGCACAAGAATAAGAAACGGCGATGAGATGTCAAGCTATTTGGAGGAAAAAACCTTGCCGAACGAAAACGTGACCCTAACAGTCGTAAGAGGCTCCCAAACGCTGAACGTACCGCTTACATTGGGCAGACGCCCACCACCATAACAACGACGCTCTAACAAAAATCACCATTTTTGCCTATGCTTGCAGAAGCTCTGGCACTAAAAATGCATATTCAATTCTTATCCTTTGCACAAGATTTACACATTAACTGTCTATTGTTAAGCTTAGGTTTTCTCTCCCAAAAGATATTTTCTTTGAAACTCATCGA